>JAZRKL010000074.1:0-31963 GCA_045646265.1 Faecousia sp. | reverse complement strand
CTAGATCGCGTAGGCTCTTGTGAGAAGATCGCCTAAGCAGCCTATCATTGCCTGCGACGAGGCTGCCTGCGGCGAGCTGAAGGTGGATACTTACAAGTACTTCAAGGAAATCTACAAGAACGAAAAGTAATGCATAACAGGAAAGCCCGGATGCGTCGCATCCGGGCGTTTTTGCATGTCGTTGGAGTATCCAGTGCGTCAAATGATCGTTTGTTAGGCCCAGTCGCCTAAAACGCATGTCATTCTGAGGAGCGAAGCGACGAAGAATCCGTAACCCAAAAGAACGGATCCTTCGACTACGGGCTTCGCCCTCCGCTCAGGATGACACGGTAATTTGGTAGCTGCCCGCATAAACGATTATTTATTTTAGAAACACAATTACAAGAGGGACGGCTAACTGCCGTCCCTCTGTGTTTGGGTGATTATTCAGTTGCCATAGTAGGCATCCAGGAACATCTGCTTGATCTCGCTCATCAGGGGATACCGGGGGTTGGCGCCGGTGCACTGGTCATCGAAAGCCTGTTCCACCATATCGTCCAGACGGTCAAGGAAGTCCTTTTCATCAATACCGTAGTCCCGGATGGTCTTCTTGATGCCCACCCGCTCCTTCAGCTGCTCAACGGCGGCGATCAGATTCTCCAGTTTTTCCTGATCCGTATTGCCGCCCAGCTTCAGATAGTCGGCAACCTCTGCATAGCGCTCCAAGGTGTGGGGATGGTCATACTGAGAGAAGGTACCCATCTTTACAGGATTCTCTGCAGCGTTGAACCGCAGCACGCGGCTGATCAGCAGCGCATTGGCAACACCGTGGGGCAGATGGTGGAAGGCTCCCAGCTTATGGGCCATGGAGTGGCACACACCCAGGAAGGCATTGGCGAAGGCCATACCGGCCATGGTTGCGGCATTGGCCATATTCTCACGGGCGCGAGGCTCGTTGGGGCCGTTGTCATAGCACTTGGGCAGGTTCTCAAAGACCAGCTTCAAGCTCCGCAGCGCAAGGCCGTCGGTGTAGTCGGTAGCCAGCATGGAAGCGTAGGCTTCCAGCGCGTGGGTCACAGCATCGATACCGGATGCGGCGGTGAGGCCCTTGGGGGCATCCATCATCATATCCGCATCCACGATGGCCATGTCGGGCAGCAGCTCGTAGTCTGCCAAAGGATACTTGACACCGCTCTTTTCGTCAGTAATGACCGCGAAGGGTGTTACCTCGGAGCCGGTACCGGCGGTGGTGGGGATGGCTACGAAGTAGGCCTTTTCGCCCATCTTGGGGAAGCCGTAAACACGCTTGCGGATATCCACGAAGCGCATGGCCATATCCTGGAAGTCCACATCCGGATGCTCATACAGTACCCACATGATCTTGGCGGCGTCCATTGCGCTGCCGCCGCCTACGGCGATGATCAGATCGGGCCGGAAGGAGGCCATTTCATGAGCGCCTTCTCTGGCACAGGCCAAGGTGGGATCGGGAGCCACATTATAGAACACAGTGTGGGTGATGCCCATGGCATCCAGCTCTTCCTCCACAGGCTTGGTATAGCCGTTCTGGTACAGGAAGGTATCGGTGACGATGAAGGCCCGCTTCTTATCGCTGAGCTCAGCCATGGCAACGGGCAGGCAGCCTTTCTTATAGTAGACCTTGTCGGGAGCGCGGAACCAAAGCATATTTTCTCTCCTTCGGGCAACGGTTTTCACATTCATCAGATGGCGGACACCCACATTTTCCGATACGGAGTTGCCACCCCAACTGCCGCAGCCAAGGGTCAGAGAGGGAGTCACCCGGAAGTTGTACAGGTCGCCAATGCCGCCCTGGGCAGAGGGGGTATTGACCAGAATCCGGCAGGCCTTCATCCGCTGGGCAAACCGGTTCAGCTTATCGCCTGCGGTGCGGGTGCTGAGATACACCGCTGCCGTGTGGCCGAAGCCGCCGTCTTCCAGAAGCTTCTGGGCCTTGTTCAGAGCGTCCTCAAAGCTCTCTGCCCGGTACATGGCCAGCACAGGGGACAGCTTTTCATGGGCAAAGGGTTCGGAAATGTCTACAGAGTCTACTTCACCAATCAGGATCTTGGTGGTTTCCGGCACTTCGATACCCGCCAGTGCGGCGATGGTATGGGCGCTCTGACCCACGATCTTGGCATTGACAGAGCCGTTGATCAGCAGCACAGCACGAAGCTTTTCCTTTTCTTCTTCATTCAGCAGGTAGCAGCCACGGTTGACAAACTCGGCCTTCACCGCTTCGTAAACGGGATCCAGAATGATCACGGACTGCTCGGAAGCGCAGATCATACCGTTGTCGAAGGTCTTGGAGTGGATGATGGAGGACACTGCCATCAGAATGTCGGCGGTGTCATCGATGACCGCTGGCACATTGCCGGGGCCGACACCCAGAGCGGGACGGCCGGAGGAATAGGCGGAGCGGACCATACCGGGACCGCCGGTAGCCAAGATCAGATCGGCGCTTTCCATTAACTGCTGGCTCAGGGCCATACTGGGCTGACTGATCCAACCGATGATATCTTTGGGAGCGCCGGCTTCCACAGCCGCCTCCAGAACAATCCTGGCGGCTTCGATGGTGCAGTTCTTTGCCCGGGGATGGGGGCTGAACACGATGCCGTTGCGGGTCTTCAAGCAGATCAGCGCCTTAAAAATGGCAGTGGAGGTGGGATTGGTGGTGGGGATCACCGCACCGATGACACCGATGGGCTCCGCGATCTTCATAATGCCGAAGGAGGGATCCTCTTCCAGAACACCGCAGGTCTTTTCGTGCTTATAGGCATTGTAAATATATTCAGAGGCATAGTGATTTTTAATGACTTTATCCTCTACTACACCCATGCCTGTCTCTTCAACAGCCATTTTTGCCAGATAAATACGAGCCTTGTTGGCAGCGGTGGCAGCCGCAAGGAAAATCTTATCCACCTGTTCCTGAGAGTAAGAAGAGAAGATTTCCTGTGCCGCCCGGACCCGGGCCAGCAGATCCATCAGTTCCTGTGCGTTGGAAACATTGTTCGTCATAGTAATTGCCCCTTTCTTATCGATAACTATTTATCATTATCTCTTTATCGATATAATAGCATCGGTTACATTTTTTGTCAACGCAGTTTTTTGCCAAAATTGCGGATTCAAGCGGCGAACTTTTATGCAGGATCGACAAATGCTCGTTTAGCGGCGAGCCGCCGCTGGCTCTTCGTGCTCGGTGCACCGCTTATCGTTACTTCCCATGTCCGTTTGCGGTACCCAAAATTTCTTGTTCGCTGTCCGCTCACGAAATTTTGACCGCTGCACACGCTGCGCCTTCCCTTTATCCGCCACCGGCGGCGGTCAGGCTCGCGGCCGCTCGATTCGTTACTGCTGTAAATGAACGTTTATCTTACGAATTCCATACGTCGAAGGCCCCCTTGTGTAAAGGGGGCTGTCAAAAATCTCTGATTTTTGACTGGGGGATTGTTGTGTTTTTTGACAACCCCTCCGGTCAAAATCGAAGATTTTGACCACCTCCCCTTACACAGGGGAGGCTTGGGTGCGGTGGTAACTTGGGCTGCTAAACGATCATTTACTGCACCATTGTGCAGGAGCCGATTGCGGTACGGCGACCTTTACTTATTGCGCCTTTAGTACTTGTTTTATGTGTTTTTTTGTGATAAAATAAGGATTAATCCATTTATGGGAGGTCCTGTTATGGAATTTCAGGTGAATCATCCGATTCTGTTTATCATTGCGGGTCTGCTGGTAGCTGTGGTTTTGGGTCAATCCGTCTTCTTTCTGATAAAAGCTCTGCGGCGCAGCAAGGCTCTGGGCATGGATCAGACAAAGATCCGTAAGACCATCCGTACCGCTGCCGTTTTTACCATTGCTCCGGCGGTGGCCATCGTTATCAGTGTTATGACCTTAAGCCAGACTCTGGGTCTTCCCCTGCCCTGGCTGCGGCTCAGTGTGGTCGGCTCCATGAGCTACGAAATGGTCGCCGCCAACAATGCCCTCAGCGCTATGGGCCAGGTTCTTGGCTCCGGCAAGGCACTGACCGCACAACAGTATGTGAATGTTCTGACCGTTATGACCATTAGTATCATGATGGGCATCTGGCTGGTGCCTGCCATCGGCAAGAAGCTGCAAAAGGGTATGTCCAGCCTGTCGAACCGGGACGCCAAGTGGGCAGATATTTTCTCCAATGCCCTGTTCATCGGTATGATCGCCGCGTTCTTAGGCTTTGTATTCAGCAATGTGTCCCGGCTGTGGGATCCCGCATCCAGAGTTGTTACCGAAAAGGTCGTGGAAAACGGCGCAGAGGTGGAGCGTCAAGTGACTGTTTCCGCCACCTCCGGCTTGATTCCCGTTTGTGTCATGGTCACCTCCGCCTTGACCATGATCGTCTGCGGACTATTGATGCGCAAGCCGAAGCTGAAGTGGCTCAGTGAGTACGCGCTGCCCATTAGTCTTGTGGTTGGTATGGCTGCCGCCATTCCCTTCACTGCGTGGTTAGGCTAAGGAGGTAGGATTATGAAGAAGCAAATGTCTTACATCGATTCCGTACACCGTGACGGACGGATCTGGAATCTGACCGTGATGGTGTTGCTGATGGCCTTCCCCGTGACCGTGGCTTTCCTCTTTGGTGCCGCTCCCGATTGGGCCGCACTGGGTGTTGGTCTGCTGGCCACCGCTCCCATGTACTGGGCCGTGGGTGTCATCGAAACTGTGACCTTTGTGCCCATGCTGGGTGCAGGCGGTTCTTACTTAAGCTTTGTCACCGGCAACATTACCAATCTGAAGCTGCCCTGCGCCCTGAACGCGCTGGAGCAGAACGAAGTCAGCGCCAACTCCGAAGAAGGCGAAGTGATCTCCACCATCGCCATTGCCACCTCCAGCATCGTTACCACCTTAATTATTATATTGGGTGTTGTGGCCATTGTGCCCCTGACCCCCGTTCTTCAGGCCCCTGTTTTGCAGCCCGCCTTTGCCCAGATCCTGCCCGCTCTGTTCGGCGGTCTGGGTGTGGCCTTTGTATCCAAGAACTGGAAGCTGTCCCTGGCACCCATCGGTTTGATGCTGATCCTGTTCATTTTTGTGCCTGCGCTGAACGAAGGCACCGTGGGCATTATGGTTCCTGTTTCTGCCCTGTTTACCATCGCCATCGGCCGGATCCTTTATAAGAGAGGTGTGCTGTAATGCTGTACATCCTCATAGGCCTTGTGGTCTTATTCCTCGCGGTGATCCTGATCCGTGCCGCGACCTTCAACCCCAAGCCGCAGCCCCCTGTCAGCGACGAAACCGTTACCTTTGACAAAGATGCGGCTGTTTCCGCTCTGGCCGAGCTGGTCAAGTGCAAGACCATCTCCTACAACGATCACACTCTGGAAGACGACGCGGAGTTTGAAAAGCTCTTTTCCCTGCTTCCCGGCCTGTATCCCAGAGTATTCGATGTCTGCTCCGTGCGTCAGCTTCCCGACCGGGCGCTGCTGTTCCGCTGGCCCGGCAAGAAGGATGCCGAACCCACCGTCCTCATGGCCCATTACGATGTGGTGCCTGTCAACGAAGAAAAGTGGGACAAGCCACCCTTTGCCGCCATCATTGAAGACGGTGTTCTCTGGGGCCGCGGCACTTTGGACACCAAGGTGACCATGAACGGCATCCTCAGCGCCGCCAACCATCTGATCGCCAAAGGCTTCAAGCCGGCGAACGATATCTACTTTGCTTTTTCCGGCGGTGAAGAGATCAACGGCAAAGGTGCCGTGAACATTGTCAATTATTTTGTAGAGCGCCACATTCAGCCTGCCCTTGTGGTGGACGAAGGCGGCGCCGTGGTGGAAAACGTGTTCCCCGGTGTGAAAGAACCCTGCGGTCTCATCGGCATTGCGGAAAAGGGTATGCTCAACGCCCGGTACAAGGTACTGTCCGGCGGCGGTCATGCCTCCGCGCCCCCGGTCAAGACACCCATCGGCACCTTGGCAAATGCCTGCCGCAAAGTTCTGACCCATCCTTTCAAAATGCATATCACCAAGCCGGCTGCCGGTATGTTTGATACGCTGGGACGCCACTCAACCTTTGTTTATAAGATCATCTTTGCCAATCTGTGGTGCTTCCGGCCTGTGCTGGACCTGATCTGCAGGCTCAGCGGCGGTGAGCTGAACGCTCTGGTGCGCACCACCGTGGCATTTACCCAGATGGAAGGCAGCTCCGCCCGGAACGTGATCCCGCCGGAAGCCACCATGGTCTCCAATATGCGGCTGAATCCCCAGGACAGCGTACAATCCGCTTTGCACCATCTGCGCCGGTCCATCAATGATCCTGCCGTGGAAGTGACCGCGCTGGAAGGCTTTGAACCCAGCCCCATTTCCGAAACCGATTGTCCCGCCTGGGACAAGGTTGCCGCCGCCGTCACCGAGACCTGGCGCGGCTGCGTGGTGGCCCCCTATCTGATGGTGCAATGCTCCGACTCCCGCCACTACCGGGATCTGAGCAACCATGTCTACCGTTTCTCCGCCATGGATCTGACCGCCGAAGAGCGGAAAACCATCCACGGCAACAACGAGCGCATCCGTTTGGAAACCCTTCACAGCGCAGTAGAGTTCTATATTCGTTTGATTAAAAAATGCTGATATTTTTTGAGGTATAAACATGCAACCACAGATCCTTGCCGGGCAGTTCCGTATTCAGGGAACACCCATTTCCAGCGAACCCTTTGGCCATGGCCACATCAACCAGACCTTTAAGGTGACCACCGACGAAGGCTTTTCCTATGTGCTGCAGCATATCAATAAGTACGTATTTACCAACCCGCCCCGGTTGATGGAAAATGCCAGCCGTGTCACCAACTACATACGGGAACTGGGTTCCGTTGCCATTCACTTTGTGGCAGACCACAGCGGTTCCTTCTGCTCTCAGGACGAAGCGGGCGAATACTGGCGCTGCTATGAATTCATTGACGGCTTCTGCATGGATGCCGCCGAGACACCGGAGGACTTTTACCAGAGCGCTCTGGCCTTTGGTGAATTCCAGAATCAGCTTTCCGATTTTCCTGCCGACACCCTGTATGAGACCATCCCCAATTTCCACAACACACCGGACCGGTACCGTCAGCTGAAGGAAACCATTGCCGCCGATCCCATGGGCCGTCTGGCCTCTGCCCAGTCGGAAGTGGAATTCTATCTGACCAACGAGGCCATGGGCTGCCGTCTGCAGCAGATGCTGGATGCCGGCAAGCTGCCCCTGCGGGTCACCCACAACGACACCAAGCTGAACAATGTTCTGATGGATCATGTGACCCGTCAGCCCCTGTGTGTACTGGATCTGGACACCGTTATGCCTGGTCTCAGCGCCTTTGACTACGGCGATTCCATCCGCTTCGGCGCCGCTACCGCCGCCGAGGACGAGCCGGATGCCAGCAAAATGAAGCTGGATGTGGAGCTGTTCCGGATGTACACCAAGGGTTTCCTGGAAGCAGCTCCCGCTTTGACCGACGCGGAAGTCGCCGCTCTGCCCCTGGGTGCCTTTACCATGACGCTGGAATGCGGCAGCCGGTTTTTGAAGGATTATCTGGACGGTGACAAGTACTTCCGTACCGCCTATCCCGAGCATAATCTGGTCCGCGCCCGGACACAGATGGCCCTGTGTGCCGACATGCTGGAGCACTGGGATGAGATGGAAGCCATCGTTGCCAAGACCGCAAAGGAAGTCCGCGGCTGAGCCACGTTCATTTGAATCAAACTTTCATATAATAACAGCCCGGCGGTATTGTTCACCGCCGGGCTGTTTGATTTATTTGATGGTATTGCTGTTGTTCAAAACAAGGGAGCTGTAAAGGAACAGCACATCCTGGCCGTTGAACTCCATGAACCGGTCCAGCATCTGGCTGCTGAGGTAGCGGATGTCCACCAGGGTCACCTTGGCATAATCGCGCACCAGCAGCGGCGCAATACTGCTGCCGAAGGAATCCCGGAAGATGATCAGCTCCCGGTCGGTTTCCGCGTTGGGATTTTCGATGGTCAGCATAGACTTGGAACCGCTGAGGAATACATCGTACAGATCCTTGCTGCTCAGCATATCCATGTTGTACACATCCAGATAGGAATCGGTTTCCAGATCGTAGACCTTACACTGGGAAAGGATCTCATTTTCCATGATATACAGCGTTTCCGGTTCCATGGGCAGCGCCGCCTGGCCGTAATAGACACCGTAAAAAGGCCGGTCCAGAGCCGTCTGGGTGAAGCTGCCGCTGTCAAAGGGCCGAACGCCCATGGCACCGCACAGCTTATCCGCCGCGCTGAGCAGATGCTCCTGCCGCCAGTGGGTATCGGTGCGATAGTAGCTGTCTGCCTTTAAGGTATCGGTCAGATCCACAAAGGTCGCGTAGGGCATCCCCTTGTCAAAGGCTTCAAACATGGCCTTGTAGTCCATAGCAAGGTAGCCGTTTTCTTCCGCCAGATAATACCCCTTATCCGGTACAACCGTCATAAAGACGGTGCTGCCGGTATCCTTCAGATACTTGTCGTAGACAAACTGGAACTTTTTCAGCGCGTAGTCCACGGAATTCTGGCTCAAGGGATATTCCAGCTTGGCAGCATACCCGTCGGCCACATAAATATCATTGTTGTCCGCCTGGTTCAGCACATAGTAGTGAAACAATGACTTGACCTGCCGGAAGGTATCCCGCAGAGGAAACTGATCCAGCGTAAAGCTTTCAAACTTGCTCATAAACTTGCCGTTCAGGATCGTTTCCGCGGAAATCTCCGGCATCTGCTCCAGAGGACGGCGCTCCGATTCGGAAATGTCCTTAGTAGGGCCGAACCAGGCACCTGCCGTCAGCACCAGCCACAGGCAGACCAGCACTCCCGCGCCGATGGCGCGAATCATCTTATTGTTCATTTGCGCCACCTCCTTAGAAACGGAAATACAGGAAGGGGCTGAAAGACCCATCCACCAGATAGCCGCTGCACACCAGCAGCAACAGGATCAAAACAACAGGCTCCAGAATCGCAACGACCTTGTGCTTATACAGCCGGTTGGCGGTATCCCGCACCAGAGGCGTTGCGCCCACAAAGCCAAGGATGAACAGCAGGCCGTAGCTCTTCAGATAATACAAGGTTTCGGCGCTGACCAGCGGTACACCGCCAAAGCCGAACATACCCGCAATGTCGCTGCCCGCCTGAGCCATGTTCTCGGCATTGAACAGCACAAAGCCAAGAATCACCACCAGCAGGGTATAGCCCCGACGCAAAATGGTGGGCATTTTTTGCAGCACAGGAATCCATTTTTCCGCCAGCAGGCACACCGCGTACAGCAGACCCCACAGGATAAAATTCCACGCAGCGCCGTGCCACATGCCGGTGAGCATCCACACCACCAGGGTGTTGAACACCCAGCGGCCCTTGCTGACCCGATTGCCGCCCAGAGGAATATAGATGTAATCCCGGAACCAGCTTCCCAGACTCATGTGCCAGCGGCGCCAGAACTCCGCCACGCTCTTGGACAGGTAGGGGTAGTTAAAGTTTTCGATAAACTGAAAGCCGAATACCCGGCCCAAACCGATGGCCATATCGGAGTAGCCGGAGAAGTCGAAGTAGATGTTCATGGTAAAGGCGATGGCATACATCCAGTAAAACAGCACGCTCTTCTCACCGGACTCCCGGAATAGCTTCATCAGCAGGGCGAAATTATCCGCAATGATGACCTTCTTGGCAAGGCCCACCAGAAAACGGCGCAGACCCAATGCTACATCATCCCAGCTGTGGGTTCTCTCATTCAGTTCCCGGGCCACATCGATATAGCGGACGATGGGACCTGCGATGAGCTGGGGAAACAGCGCAACATACGCGCCGAAGCTGATGGGATTTTTCTGGGAGGGGACATTTCCCCGGTATACATCAATGGTGTAACTGAGGCACTGGAAGGTATAAAAGCTGATACCCACAGGCAGCGCCAGCTTCAGAAGGGGTACGCTGAGGCCGGTAACCGCATTGAAAGAATCAATGAAGAAATCCGCGTACTTGAAAATGCCCAGCAGCGCAACACTGATGACAACGGAAACCGTCAGCCAGAGCTTCTTCCACTTTTTCTGGGTGCAGCGGCCGATGGCCAGACCGCAGCCGTAAAACAGCAAAATGGTAAAGATCATCAAAAACAACAGCTTCGGCTCGCCCCAGCCATAGAATACCAGGCTGGACAGCAGCAAAACCGTATTTTTCAGCACCCTTGGCACCAGAAAGTAGACGATCAGCACCGCAGGCAGAAAGTAATATAAAAACGGAATACTGGAAAACAGCATTCTTTTCCTCTCCTTTGCAAAAAAGGCAGCGGCTATGCCGCAATGTCATTAAGCTTAGGATGTCATCCTGAGCAAGCGAAGCGCGTCGAAGGATCTTCGCACCGAAATGCTACTTAGCAGCTACGATAGTGCGAAGATTCTTCGACTCCGCTATCGCTCCGCTCAGAATGACAAAAGTACTGGCTTAATAACATCGGCGGTTTGCCGCTGCCTTTTTTATGGTTTAATCAATCAAGCGGCAATAGCCTCGTCAACCAGGATGTTGGTGGTGGGGTAGGCAGCAGTCAGCTTGGTCTGGAAGGGAGTCACAGCGTCGCCGTGGCCGAACAGAACCACAACATAGCCGCCGACCTCAGCGATGACCAGCTTCTCGGGGAAGCCGCACATCCAGCGGTTGCCCTGGATAGCGGTCTGCATAGCGGTAGCAAAAGCCTGCGCGTCAGCAACAGCGTAAGCAGCACCGGTGAAGGTGTTGGCATTCATGCCGTGGGTCAGAGCAGCAGCATCGGTAATGCCTGCTACCTGCTCAGCGGGAACGATCAGGTTGCTGGACATAAAGTCGGTGTTGGTAACCTTGCCGGGAGCGCCGTCCACAATGGCATCAAAGTCGCCGCCCATAACGAAGAACTTCTCGTCCTCGCCGAACTGGGCCCAAACAGTCTCCAGAATCTCCAGAGCGGAAGCAGCAACAGGAGCAGCTTCGGTGGTGGGAGCGGTGGTGGTTTCAACAGGCTTGGTGCCCTCGGTGGTCTCGGGGGCGTTGGTGTTGTTGCAGCCGGCGAAAGCGACCAGCATGGTCAGAGCCAGCAGCAGCGCAATAATCTTCTTCATGTTTGTTTCCTCCAAAATGTTAATGTTTTTTCTTTTTTTGATGAATAGTATATCCCAGACTCAGCAGGCCGATTCCCAGGAGCACCCCCGCGAAATCGATTATAACATCCTTGATACTGGGACCCCGGTCCGGGACGAAACACTGGATGGTTTCATCCGCACAGGCCGCCAGACATCCGCAAGCCAGACTTGGCAGAACGAATGCCCATCTTTTCTCTTTCAACATGGCAAACAGCCAGCTCAGCACCATTCCCAGAGCGCAGAACTCCGAAAAATGTGCCAGCTTCCGCAGAAGGCCATGGCCTTGACTCTCTTCTCCCCCATTGGGAAAAATCAAGCTGACCAGTGTATGTACCCATTTGCTCAGCGCCCCGGAAATCTCACCCGGAAGCAGGGAATTGCCCCAGATAAATGCCAGATTTACCGCAAGCAAGCAGACACACAGCCCCATTCTGCCGTGGGTGCGCCGGATCACGCGATCACTCCCAGATGCTCCAGCAGGATCTTCAGACCCAGCAGGATCAGGATCGCGCCGCCGCAGAATTGGGCCTTCTTTTCATAGCGGCTGCCAAATACGTTACCGACCTTTACGCCAACCGCGGAAAGAATAAAGGTGATAACACCGATGAGCAGCACTGCCAATACAATATTGACATTGCCGGCCATCGCCAGGGAAATACCAACTGCCAGCGCGTCGATGCTGGTAGCCACCGCCATGACGAACATAGTCTTGGCAGACAGGTCCGCCTCGTTTGCGTCACAGCTTTCTTCCTTCTTTTCAAAGGCTTCCTTCAGCATGTTGATACCGATGAAGGCCAGCAGCACAAAGGCTACCCAGTGGTCAAAAGCCTGAATCGCCTCAGCAAACAGGGTTCCCAGAAAGAAGCCGATCAGGGGCATCAAGCCCTGAAATCCGCCGAACCAGGCACCACAGATGGCCTGCGCCCGCAGGTCTGCCTTTTTCATGCACAGACCCTTACAGATGGACACCGCAAAGGCATCCATACTAAGGCCAACAGCCAACAGCAGCAGTTCAATAATTCCCAAAAAAATCGACCTCCGCACCGTAACAGCGCGAAAGTCCTCCGTGAAGAGACTGCGCCATAATCAAGTCTCGTCATTTCAGGCTCGGCCAGGGGGTGCCCCAGGATGTTGACCGGCCCCGCAAAACACGCGGCGACTACTCCCTCTTCGGGCCGTATTATAGCAGTTTCCGCTGAATATGTCAAGAATAAAGTTATGAAATTACTTTGAATAAAGGGAAAAACTCGACTTTTTTCCACTTTCTTTGCAGAATATTAACCCTGGACGCAAATAGGGTCATACGCAGGGGGCTGTTGCTTAATTTTGCAGCAGCCCCCTGTCTTTTCGTTATGGCAACCTCTAAAAACTCTTTTTTTGATGATTTAGGGCAAAAGATCCGCCGAAATCGCAAAAGAAGAGTTTTTAGAGGTGAGCGTTATATCAATCCATTGCGCCGGCCGCAATTGCCCAGCTTTCCGGATAATGCTCCCGATAATAGTCTGCCTGTGGGCCGGGCGTGTTGATCAGATCCGCCTTTTGGATGATGTCTGATTGCACCTTACAAATCCAGTCCAGCATACTTTCCGGCAGCTCATGATACCGGCGGATGACCAGTGCTCCCAGCCGTTCCTGCTCCAGAAGCGCTTCGCAGGCATCGGGAATATAGTTCTCGCTGATGACCGGCACAGCCGTTTCCGAAATTGCCTCGTTGGGGATTTGGGTCGATTCCGTTTTTTCGGGGTCGCACAGATACAGGCTCGCGCTTTTGCCCCGATAGAGGATCTCCAGGGCGTTGGGGAAATATTCGTCAAAATGGATCTGCCCCTCTTTGGTATAGCCGTAGCTGTATTCATAATTCCGGACAGCGTACATCAGTGCCATGGGCAGCAGCGTGGTCAGGTAGACTCTGGAAGGCTTTTCAAAGGACACCGGTTTCCTTGGCTCCAGCACCGTCAATCCCGCTGTAGGCGAACAATGATAATATGCCATAATGCATTCCCCCTTGTTGTGTATATTGTACACCAAAAAGGCATAACTGCAAGTCTTGAAAAATACCTGTTTTTCTGCTATCATAGATACACAAATGAAGGCGATGTGGGCGTGTTGCAAAATAACTGCAACACGCCCTCAAATTATGGAATGTCTACATCCTGCGGATGTAGGGGCGATCATTGATCGCCCGCGGGCGACTAATAGTCGCCCCTACGGATTCTATCGAACATTTTTGTATTTTGCAACACTCCCATTCTCTTTTCTTCGCTGTTTCATTCTCATTTTCCGGGAACGCTCTCGCGTTTCGAGATATGTACATTCTGTATCCGGTAAGATATAATCCCCTTAGAAGCTTCTAATACCAATACGGAGGGATCGATATGAATCACGAACTCTTTTCTCAAAATTTAAGGCGGCTGCGTCTGGAGAAGAACCTGACCCAGGAGCAACTGGCAAACACCCTTGGTGTCAGTGTCCAGAGCGTTTCCCGCTGGGAGTGCGGAAACACGCTCCCGGATGTGATGCTCCTGCCGGAAATTGCAAGACTATACGGCGTAACCGTGGATGATTTGTACCGGGCAGATGCTAAAGGCTATTCCAGCTATGCACAGCGGCTTCTTTCCGTGTATGAGGCATCCGGCCGCAGCGAGGATTTCATCGCTGCAGAGCAGGAATTTTCCCGCATGTCCGCAGAGGAGCTGACCGCCGATGCTCTGCGTTCCTGGGGTGTTCTGTACCACTACATGATGAAATACAGCGCGAAGCTTGCGCAGCAAAAGCTGGAGCAGGCTATGCAGCACCCGGAGGTTACGGAGCTGATCTATACCTCTGCAGCCGGGCAAAAGCTTGCGCTTTTCCGGGATCTGGGTAAGGCACATGAAGAAGCCCTGCGGTATGACCGGCTGCTTGCCGGCAATCCCACAGATTACCGCTTGTGGCTGCTGTGTACCGTCGCCCATGAATTTGCGGAAGAATATACACAGGCAATGGATGTGGTCACAAAAGCCATTGAACATTTTCCCGGGAAAGCAGCCCTGTATGTGGACGCAGGCGATATCTGCCGCAGCCTGAAGAGATATGACGAGGCTTTTTCCTACTGGCGCAAAGCATTGGAACTGGATGCTTCCTTCCTGGATGCCGCATTTTCCATGGGCTTCTGCTATGAAGAACTGGGACAATATCAGAACGCATATACCGTATGGACAGAGCTTACCCGGGAACTGGACCGCAGAGGCTTGGTAATCGAGAGAGAATATCCCGCAAAAATGGCAGAGAATTGCGCAAAGAAACGAAACGGATAGGAATCATAACCACCGGCCGTGCCGGTGGTATGCACAGGCCCCATTAGGGCCTTTTCCCAGCCGAGCCTATAGGCTCATCGAATTATCTTTCGCTTGCGTGTCCTGCCCTACCACCGCAGATGCGGTTATATGCGCACCGAAGGCTCCCTTGTGTAAAGGGAGCTGTCAGCCGAACAGGCTGACTGAGGGATTGTCACTATGAGAACAACCCCTCCGCCCAGTGTGCGCACTGGGCACCTCCCCTTACACAGGGGAGGCTTTCCGCTGCGGCGGGACTGGGCATAGCTAAAGCTTTTTGGATCCCCCAGCCGTGCTGGGGGTTTTCATATACAATGAAAACTGGCAGGTCGTATTGACCTGCCAGTGTTTTTATGCGGTTTTCCGCTTATTTCAGATGGGCTTCGTTGATGAGAATGTGCACATCGTCCAGCTGCTTCTGGGAAACAGTGGTGGGTGCGTCCATCATCAGATCCTGCGCGGTCTTGTTCATGGGGAAGGTGATGACTTCACGGATGGATTCCTCACCGCACAGCAGCATCACGATGCGGTCGATGCCGGGGGCAGCGCCTGCGTGGGGAGGTGCGCCGTAGGTGAAGGCATTGTACATGGCGGGGAACTTGGCCTTGACATCCTCTTCGCCCAGACCCACCATCTGGAAGGCCTTGACCATGATCTCGGGATCGTGGTTACGGACAGCGCCGGAAGCGGATTCATAGCCGTTGACCACCAGGTCATACTGGTTGGCATTGATCGCCAGCAGCTTCTCGATATCGCCTTCGGCAGCTTCCAAAGCGGCCTTGCCACCCTGGGGCATGGAGAAGGGGTTGTGGCAGAATTCCAGCTCGCCGGACTCTTCGCCCATTTCGTACATGGGGAAGTCCACGATCCAGCACATAGCATACTGATTCTCGTCGAAGTGGCCGGGGATCCGCTTGCCCAGCATGGTGCGCACAACACCGGCTGTCTTCTGGGCGGCGGACTTCTTGGCGGAAGCTGCCATGCAGACAAAGCTGCCGGGCTTCAGATTCAGCTTCTCGGTCAGAGCTGCGGTGTAGTCTGTCAGGAACTTGGAAACGCCGCCGGTGAGCTGGCCGTTCTCGTCCACCTTCACCCAGCAGACCTTATTGCCGGTCTGGACTTCCACATCGTTTAGCAGCTTGTCGATCCACTTGCGGCCTTCTGCGAAGTTATCAACAGCCACGGCCTTGACGGTTGCGTTCTGGAAGGGGCCAAAGGCGCAGCCGGCAACCTCTGCGGTGATGTCCTGGATCTCCAGGTCGATACGCAGGTCGGGCTTGTCGGAGCCGTAGCGCTCCATGGCATCATTGAAGGCAATGTGCCGCCAGGGCCAGGGAGAAACACGCTCGTACTTGCCGAAGGTCTGGAACACGGGGCCAAGAACCTCTTCCAGAGTGGACAGCACGTCTTCCTGGGTGGCAAAGGACATTTCCATATCCAACTGATAGAACTCGCCGGGGGTGCGGTCGGCACGGGCATCCTCATCACGGAAGCAGGGCGCGATCTGGAAATACTTGTCGAAGCCGGAGGTCATCAGCAGCTGCTTGAACTGCTGGGGAGCCTGGGGCAGGGCATAGAACTTGCCGGGGTGGTTACGGGCGGGCACCAGATAGTCACGGGCGCCTTCGGGAGAAGAAGCGGTCAGAATGGGTGTGGTGATCTCCAAAAAGCCCTTCTCGGTCATGCGGCGGCGGATATCGGCCACCACCTGGCAGCGCAGGATGATGTTCTGCTTGACAGCAGGATTGCGCAGGTCCAGATAACGGTACTTCAGGCGGGTATTCTCGTCAGCGTCCTTACTCTTGTTGATCTCGAAGGGAAGCTGGTTGTGACGGCACTTGCCCAGCACCTCGATCTTCTCGGGAACCACTTCGATCTCGCCGGTGGCCTGCTTGGGATTCTTGCTTTCACGCTCCCGGACGGTGCCGGTAACGGAAATGGTGGATTCCTTGTTGATGCCCTTAATGACGCGCATCATCTCTTCGGTCTCCACCACCACCTGTGTGGTGCCGTAGTAATCACGCAGGACCAGGAAGGCAAAGTTCGCGCCCACTTCACGGACGTTCTCCAGCCAGCCTACGATGGTAACATTCTGGCCTGCATCGGACAGCCGCAGCTGGCCGCAGGTATGAGTTCTGGATTGGAACATAATGCTATATCCCCTTAATTCAATATTTTAACTGGTACATTGTCGCACAAAATTTGTCAAATGTCAATGATTTCCCGGAATTTTACCCCGGAACAAAACTGTGAAAAAAGTTCGGTTTTTACATTTTTCACAAATTTTGTGTTTTTACGGCTTTTTTTATTGTTATACTGTAAAAGTTGAAAAAAACCGAATTTTTGGGTTGATTTTACAAGTCTTTTGCACTACAATATTGTAGCGAGCGTCTGGGAACAACCCATGCTCAGGTTTTCGAGGTGAAACATTTTGCTGAATATCGTGTTGCATGAACCGGAGATCCCCCAAAATTGCGGCAACATTGCCCGCACCTGTGCCGCCACCGGCGCGGTGCTGCATCTGATCCGCCCCCTGGGGTTTGACATTTCCGAAAAGGCTGTCCGCCGGGCAGGATTGGACTACTGGCATCTTGTGGATGTGAGAGTCTATGACAATCTGGATGACTTCTTTTCCAAAAATGATGTCAAAGCGTTCTGGTGTCTTTCCACCAAGGCTCCCCGGTGCTATACGGAAGCGGAATTCACAGACGGCTGCTACCTGCTCTTTGGCAAGGAGACCAAGGGTCTGCCGGAGGATTTTCTGGATGCCCACTTTGAAAACTGTGTGCGCATTCCTATGCGGGAAGAAGCACGGAGTCTGAATCTGAGCAATGCAGTAGCCATCACGGTCTACGAGGCGCTGCGGCAGTTGGAATACCCCAACCTGTTGGACCACGGAAAAATGAAAAAATAAATTCCAATATGGAGGAATGAACATGAACTACAACAAGAAGTCCATCGAAGACATCGAAGTAGCCGGCAAGCGCGTTCTGTGCCGCTGCGACTTCAACGTCCCCACCAAGGAAGGCAAGATCACTTCCGACAAGCGTATCGTCGCTGCTCTGCCCACCATCGAGTATCTGGTAGGTAAGGGCGCCAAGGTCATCCTCTGCTCCCACATGGGCAAGCCCAAGGGCGAGTGGAAGCCCGAGTTGTCCCTGAAGATCGTTGCCGACCGTCTGAGCGAGCTGCTGGGCAAGGAAGTCATCATGGCTGCTGATGTTGCCGGCGAAGACGCCAAGGCAAAGGCTGCAGCGCTGAACAGCGGCGATGTGATGCTGCTGGAGAACACCCGTTACATCAAGGGCGAGACCAAGAACGATCCCGAGCTTTCTAAGGCTCTGGCTGACATGGCTGACATTTTCGTCAACGATGCTTTCGGCACCGCTCACCGTGCGCACTCCTCCACCGCAGGTGTTGCTGACTACCTGCCCGCTGTTTCCGGCTACCTGGTACAGAAGGAAGTTTCCATCATGGGCAAGGCTCTGGCTAACCCCGAGCGTCCCTTCGTTGCTATCCTGGGCGGCGCTAAGGTCTCCGACAAGCTGAACGTTATCAACAACCTGCTGGAAAAGGTCGACACCCTGATCATCGGCGGCGGCATGGCTTACACCTTCCTGGCTGCTCAGGGCTACACCGTCGGCAAGTCCCTGGTTGACAACGAGAAGCTGGACTACTGCAAGGAAATGATGGCCAAGGCTGAGGCTAAGGGCGTTAAGCTGCTGCTGCCTGTTGACACCGCTGTTTCCCCCGCTTTCCCCTCCCCCATCGACGCGGAGATCGCTGTTGACTACGTCGACTGCACCGCTATCCCCGCTGACCAGATGGGTCTGGACATCGGCCCCAAGGCTTGCGCTGAGTTCGCTGCTGCTGCCAAGGCTGCCAAGACCGTAGTTTGGAACGGCCCCATGGGCGTGTTTGAGAACCCCACTCTGGCAAAGGGCACCATCGCTGTTGCTCAGGCTCTGGCTGACAGCGACGCTGTGACCATCGTTGGCGGCGGTGACTCCGCAGCTGCCTGCGAGCAGCTGGGCTTCGCTTCCCAGATCACCCATATTTCCACCGGCGGCGGCGCTTCCCTGGAATTCCTGGAAGGTCTGGAATTGCCCGGCATTGCTTGTCTGGAAGACAAGTAATCTATTTTGATGTTTCCGTGTAGGGCGGGGGCTTGCCCCCGCCGCTACATCCGATTTTCTCTGCTTTCACGGCGGGAGCAAGCCCCCGCCCTACAACATCTTTTAATTTGAAATTTTCATCGTTTGATCGATGCATATATAAGGAGTAAAAAACCATGAACAGAAAATACCGTAAGACCGTCATTGCCGGTAACTGGAAAATGAACAAGACCCCCAGCGAAACCAAGGAATTCATGAATGCCTTCAAGACCATGATGCCCAAGGGCCGCTGGTGCGATATCGCCCTGTGCGTTCCCGCTGTCTGCATCCCCGCTGCTGTCCGCGCTATGCGTGAGACCCGGGTAGGCATCGGTGCTGAGAACTGCAACGCCCACGCTTCCGGCGCTTACACCGGCGAACTGGCTACCAACATGCTGGTAGACGCAGGCTGCAAGTACGTCATCATCGGCCACTCCGAGCGCCGTGAGATGTTCGGCGAGACCGACGCTGATGTCAATGCCAAGGTTCTGGCTGCTCTGGAAGCAGGCCTGACCCCCATCATGTGCTGCGGCGAGACCCTGGAGCAGCGTGAGGCCGGCATCACCAACGAGCACATCACCATGCAGATCAAGCTGGGTCTGGCAGGTGTGCCCGAGGACAAGATCCGCAAGGTCATCATCGCTTACGAACCCATCTGGGCCATTGGCACCGGCCGTACCGCTACCCCCGAGCAGGCTCAGGAAGTTTGCGAAATGATCCGCTCCGTGATCCGCAAGCTGTACTCCTCCAAGAACGCCCGTGCCATCACCATCCAGTACGGCGGCTCCATGAACGAGAAGAACGCTTATGAGCTGCTGGCACAGCCCGACATCGACGGCGGCCTCATCGGCGGCGCTTCCCTGGTTCCCGAGAAGTTCGTCAAGATCATCGAGGCAGCAAATCAGCCCACTGTGTAATTTCAAAAAGGAGCAGCAAATGCTGCTCCTTTTTTGAAATAATGCAAAATGCAAAATTCAAAATGCAAAATTGAGGTATCCAAAATGGAAACTCTTTACTTGCCCGCTCAACATCCACAAACCGCAAAAATTGCATCAGAAATCATCAAAGCCGGTGGCCTTGTGGCGCTGCCTACGGAGACCGTATACGGTCTGGGTGCCAACGGTCTGGATCCGGATGCTGTTAAGAAAATATTCGAAGCCAAGGGCCGTCCTCAGGACAATCCTCTGATCCTGCATATTTGCGGTGCGGAGCAAATGGAAGACCTGTGCCATGACATTCCTGCCGCTGCCTATGCTCTGGCGGAAGCCTTCTGGCCCGGCCCGCTGACCATGGTGTTACCGGCAAAGGATATCGTTCCCCTGTCCACAAGAGCAAATCTTCCCAGTGTGGCTGTCCGGTGTCCCGATTGCGAGATCACCAGAGAAATCATCCGGCTGTCCGGTGTACCCATCGCCGCCCCCTCTGCCAATATCTCCGGTAAACCCTCTACCACCACCGCGGAGCATGTGCGCCACGACCATGACGGACGCATCGATTGCATCGTGGACGGCGGCCCCTGCCGGGTGGGTGTGGAAAGCACCATTGTGGATCTGACCGAAGACACCCCCCGTCTGCTGCGTCCCGGCGGAATCGGTCCGGAGCAGCTTCGCAGCGTTGTTGGTGACATTATCATTGATAAGGCTGTCACCGCTTCCGTGGACAAGGACGCGGTGGTCAAGGCTCCCGGTATGAAGTACCGCCACTATGCCCCGGATTGCAAGGTGCTGATCGTAGAGGGCGATCTGCCCGCGGCGGTTTCCTATGTCAAACAGCACTGGATTCCCGGCAACCGGGTGCTGTGCTTTGAAGAAGAGCTGGATGCTTTTGCTTCTTTTGCTCCCCTGGCCTACGGTAAGGAGCGGGATCCCGATTCGCTGATGGCCGGTCTCTTTGCCGCTTTGCGGGAGCTGGATGACCCCAATATCGGCACGGTTTTCGCCCGGTGTCCCAAAGGCAGCGGCAAGGCTCTGGCTGTCCAGAACCGGCTGGCAAAGGCCGCAGGTTTTACCTACGTGAATCCCAGAGAAAAGAACTGCATCATCGGCATCACCGGCGGCACCGGCTGCGGCAAGACCACCGCACTGAATGCCATTCGGAATTTGGGCGGCACGGTCATTGACTGCGACGAGGTTTATCACCGGTTACTCAAAGACGATCAAGAAATGCTTTCGCGCATAGCGCAGCGTTTCCCGGGTACAGTAGAAAATGGCGCATTGGACCGGAAGAAGCTGGGCAGCATCGTCTTTGCGGATGCCGATGCCCTGTTGGACTTAAACAGCATTACCCACAGCGCCGTGAAAGAAGAGGTGCTGCGTCTGCTGCCCACGATCCCCACACTGGTGGCCATCGACGCCATCGGCCTGTTTGAAGGGGGTCTGGCGGAGCTTTGCGATACCACCGTTGCCGTCACCGCACCGGAAGCAGACCGGATCGCCCGGCTGATGGCAAGAGAGAATATTTCCAAAGAATATGCCCAAAGCCGCATCGCCGCCCAGAAAAGCAATGACTACTTTGCTTCCCTTTGCGAACACACCTTGGAAAATAACGAAAGTTTGGATGCATTCGCAACTAAATGTCTTGCTTTTTTCATGGAACTGGCTATAATAAAGGAAAATCTATGATAAAGGAGATCAATCCTATGAACACTGAAGAACTGCGCAAGAGCCTGCTGGCTGAGCGTAAGAACGGCTACACCCAGCTAACAAAAGAGCAGCGTGAAGAAATGGAAGCCTACTGCAAGCGCTACATGGCATTTATGGATGCCTGCAAGACCGAGCGGGAAGCTACCACCTGGACCGTGGAGACCGTGGAAAAGCACGGCTTCAAGGAGCTGAAGCGGGGCATGGACTTAAAACCCGGCGACAAGGTCTACTACAACAACCGTGGCAAGAGCATTCTGCTGGCCGTCATCGGCAGCGAATCTCTGGGTTGGGGCGCTAACATCTGCGCTGCCCACGTGGATTCCCCCCGTATGGACCTGAAACCCAATCCCCTGTACGAAACCGACGAGATCGCCTACTTCAAGACCCACTACTACGGCGGCATCAAGAAGTATCAGTGGACCGCTGTGCCTCTGGCACTGCACGGTGTTGTGTACCGTAAGGACAACACCGTTGTCACCGTGACCATCGGTGAAGACGAGAACGATCCCATCCTGTACGTTTCCGATCTGCTGATCCACCTCAGCGGCGACCAGATGCAGAAGACTCTGGCCAAGGGCATCGAGGGTGAGCAGTTGAATGTGATTCTGGGCACTGAGCCTCTGGAGGGTGAAGGCGCTGATCTGGTGAAGCTGCATGTGATGAAGCTGCTGAACGAAAAGTACGGCATCATTGAAGAGGACTTCCGCAGCGCTGAGCTGACCATCGTACCTGCTGGCAAGTGCCGTGAGGTAGGTCTGGACCGGAGCCTGCTGGGTGCTTACGGCCACGACGACCGTGTGTGCGCTTACGCTGAGATCGAGCCGCTGCTGGAAATGGGTACGCCCACCCACACCGCTGTGTGCATTCTGGCTGATAAGGAAGAGATCGGCAGCGTCGGTATTTCCGGCATGCAGAGCCAGGCCTTTGAATACTTCATGGGCATTCTCTGCGAGAGCCAGAATGTCCGTCTGGACGAGTGCTTCAGCCACTCCTTCTGCCTCAGCGCTGACGTTTCCAATGCCTTTGATCCCAATTTTGCCGAGACCTGTGACCGCCGGAACAACAGCTTCCTGAACTACGGTGTTTCCATCTGCAAGTACACCGGCTCCCGTGGTAAGGGCGGCGCATCCGACGCTTCCGCGGAAGTCATGGGCCACATCCGCACCACACTGGACAATGCCGGTGTTCTGTGGCAGATGGCTACTTTGGGCAAGGTCGATCAGGGCGGCGGCGGCACCGTGGCTGCCTACATGGCCAACCGCAACATTGATACCGTGGATGCCGGTGTGCCTGTTCTGAGCATGCACGCACCCATGGAGCTGGTCAGCAAGCTGGATTGCTACATGACCATGCTGGCCTGCAAGGCTGTTTACGAAGCATAACTTTGAAAGCCGTCCGATTGGACGGCTTTCTTAATGCTGCGCGCTGAAGGCATAGTGCTGTAAATGATCGTTTATCTGAGCAGAACCCTAAAACGCATGTCATTCTGAGCGAGCGGAGCGAGTCGAAGAATCTCCGGTCTATCATTCTCTGGAGATCCTTCGTCGGCTCCGCCTCCTCAGGATGACATTCTTAACTTAATGACATTACCCATCCAGGCGGCTTCTTTAATGCCAAATTGAAAATGTAAAATTGAAAATGGAAAATTGTTGTATTTGCTGACGCAAATGATTTAAATAGTCGCCAAAGGCGACACCTTAATTTTCAACTTTCAATTTTCAATTGTCAATTTTGCAGCATCGCTGCAACGCTAAACGATCATTTATGGTGGCTTTACTTTTGGTGAAAAGGGTGTTATAATGATTCGGTAAAGGAGGCGAAGCGATGCGCCAATTTCTTCACGAACTGAAAAACTTCTTCCGCAAGGGCGATATGGTGCTGCTGCTTTTGTGTCTCATCACCAACACCTTCGGTGTGATTATGATCTCCAGCGCCACCAATCACCGTGGTAATCTGCGCTACATCATCATTCAGATCGCCGCGGCTCTGCTGGGTATTCTGTGCTATATGCTGGTGTCCTCTCTGGACGCGGATTTCCTGTCGGAGCACCGGGTCGCCTTTGCGGCCTTTAACACTTTTTTGCTTCTGCTGCTGATCCCCTTTGGCACGGACCTGGGCAGCGGCAACAAAAGCTGGCTGGACTTCCCCTTCCTGCCGATCGATATCCAGCCTGCGGAAATTTGTAAGATCACATATATCATCATCATGGCATCTACCATGGGCAGCTACCAAAACAACATATCCTCGTGGCGCTCTGTGGTTGCGATGGTGTTCCATTTAGGATTGCTGGTCGGTACGAACCTTATTGTTTCCAGTGATGCGGGTGTTTCTCTGATCTTCGTTTTTATCTTCATCGGCATGGCTTTTGCGGGCGGTGTCAGCCTTCTTTGGTTTTTGTTTGCCGGCGGTTCCATCGCTGTTGCCTGGCCCATCCTTTGGGAGTATGTCTTTAAAGAACACCAGCGTAACCGGATTCTGGTCCTTTTGAATCCGGAAGCAGTAGACCCGGATGGCATCGGTGTTCGTTACCACTCTGTGCGTTCCCTGCGCTCACTTACCGGCGGCGGCTGGAGTGGACAGGGCCTGTATAACGGCATCCGTACCCAGAACGGTGAGCTTCCCTCTCAGCATACGGACTTCATTTTCTCCACCGTGGGTGAAGAACTGGGTTTCCTTGGCTGCATTCTGGTTCTGCTTCTGGAGCTGGCCATCATTGTCCGCTGCATTCAGGTGGGCAAGCGCAGCCCCGATTTCCTGCGCCGCATGATCTGCTTTGGTGCCGCATCCGCGTTGATGTTCCAGGTCATCATCAATGTAGGTATGTGTATCGGTCTGACCCCCGTTATCGGCTTGACCCTGCCCTTTATCAGCTACGGCGGCAGTTCTCTGGTTACCCTGTACACCATGCTGGGTCTGGTGTCCGGTGTCCATGCCCGACCGTCACCTCAGAGCCATGAGCGCTATATCCGCCCATATCGCTGATGTTACAAACTTGTCATTCTGAGCGACCAAAGGGAGTCGAAGAATCTACGCATTATCGTATCTGCCACGCAGTGTTTTGGTGCGAAGATCCTTCGACGCGCTTCGCTTGCTCAGGATGACATTCTCTTTTGATGCAAAACCATGCGATTCGCCCTTGCTTTTTATGGGTTTGGCTTTATAATATAGTTATGAAAATATGCGCCAAGGAGGCCAACAAAATGAGAGAATTCATGGATAAGGACTTTGTTCTCCAGACCGAAACTGCCAAGCATTTGTATCACGATTATGCCTGCAAGATGCCCCTGGCTGACTACCACTGCCATCTGAGCCCCAAGGAAATCTACGAAGACCGCCGCTTCGACAACATTGTGGAAGTCTGGCTGGGCGGCAGAAATTCCGACGGCAGCTACGCCGGCGACCACTACAAGTGGCGCATGATGCGCTCCCACGGCATCGACGAAGAGTACATCACCGGCGCAAAGGATCCCTATGAGCGGTTCGTGAAGCTGGCCGAGGCTCTGGAAATGGCCATTGGCAACCCCATGTACCACTGGTGTCATCTGGAACTGCAGCAGTTCTTCGGCGTGTACGAGCCTCTGACCGTGGAAAGCGCCCCCCGGATCTGGGAGCACTGCAACAAGCTGCTCCGGGAAGATCCCGACATGACCGCCCGGGGTCTGATCCGCAAGGCCAATGTTGCCTTCATCGGCACCACCGACGACCCCATCGACACCTTGGAATGGCATGACAAGATCGCTGCCGATCCCACCATGACAGCTATCGTCGGCCCCTCCTACCGCCCCGACAAGGCTGTGAATATTCACAAGGGCGGCTGGCAGGAATACATGGCCCAGCTTGCTAAGAGTGTCGGCAAGGAAAAGCTTGCTACCATGCAGGATGTGCTGGATGCGCTGGTAGAACGGCTGGAGTATTTCAAGACTCATGGCTGCAAGGCCAGCGACCATGGTCTTGACTATGTTCCCTTCCAGAATTACACCGTAGAACAGGCAGATGCCGTGTATCAGAAGGCTCTGCGGGGTGAAAAGCTGACAACCGAGGAAATCGAAGGCTATCAGACCGTGATCCTGTTGACCCTGGGCAAGGCTTACAGCCGCCTGGGCATCGTTATGCAGCTGCATTACTCCTGCCTGCGTAACAATAACGAGCGGATCTTCAAGGCCATGGGCCCCGACACCGGCGTGGATGCCATCGCTCAAAACACCTGCGGCGGCAACATTGCCCAGCTCCTGTCCGCTCTGGATCTGGCGGGTCAGTGTCCCAGAACCATCCTCTACTCTCTGAATCCCGCCGACAATGCCCAGTTGGGCACCTTGATCGGCTGTTTCCAGGACAGCTCCATCCCCGGCAAGATCCAGCACGGCTCCGCCTGGTGGTTCAATGACACCAAGTCCGGCATGGAAGAGCAGATGAAGTCTCTGGCAAATCTGGGTCTGCTTGGTAACTTTATCGGTATGCTCACCGACTCCCGCAGCTTCCTGAGCTACACCCGCCACGATTACTTCCGCCGTATTCTGTGCAACCTCATCGGAGGTTGGGTAGAAAACGGCGAGTATCCCAACAACGACGCTTCCCTCAAAAAGATCGTCGAGGGTATCAGCTTTAATAACGCAAAGCGGTATTTTGACCTGTAATGAGATATGACAATGCCCGCGGTCCGGAAAGGATCGCGGGTGTTTTAATGGGAGAAACAGTATAGGTTTCTGCAATTTTTCTGTGCGGTATGCCTCCCGGCGGGCTCCCTTTCTTGTCCCGGCAAGAAAGGGAGGAAAGAAGCCGGGCAAAGGGGCGCTACGAGCAAAAGCGCCCCCTTTGCAATCCCCCGCCGCTAATAAGATGGTGCGTTGGGGAATTCGTACATCTGAAACTAAAACATATACCGCAATGACAGTGTTCGGTATATAACTCCCGTTTCCATGTCCTTGGGCACAACATTTTTCCCGCGGGCACAACCCAAATGGCAACAGGAAATCTATGCTGCACCATCGTAAGTGCGCGCGGGAGGGGTACATAGGGGAGGGACGGCTTTGAATGCGGGAGCAATGAACTCAGTTCCTCCCCTATGCCGACTTCTTTGGTTCCTTTCTTGTTCGGCGACAAGAAAGGAACACGCCCCCTTATCTACAATCTACGAAAAGTAGAAAAACAGATTGCCCGCGGTCCGGAAAGGACCGCGGGCAGTTGTTATTTTACTGAGAGATAGGCTTCAAAGTACCGCTTGCCGAATTCCCGGCAGGCTTCGGAATCGAAGTGCAGGCCGTCCGGCTTCATGCTAAGACCCTGAGAAGAAGCAATGGCGCAGTTGGGAATTTCCAGCGCCAACTGCCGCAAAATGCCATTGAGCTTCTGTTCCCGGCCCTGGGTATGTACCTTCTCGGTCAGCTGCCAGGGCAGCTCACCCAAAATTACAGGCACATCCTCTGCGTTCAAGTCCTTGCGCAGTTGGGCGATGATGGTCAAACAGCGCTCCCGATAGGCCTCCACCGTTTCGTCGCTGAGGCAATCGCTTTCTCCTTGATGCCAGAGGATGGCTTTCAGCCGGGAAGTCCGCTGGGCAAGCTTCGTCTGCATCACCGCATGATCGTAAAGCAGCTCTCCGGGCATCCACTGGCTGATCTCCGTGCCGCCGTCGGCACAGGGGATCAATCCTACCGGACTTTGGAAGTGACGGGCATAGGAATCTGCAAAGCTGGCCGCTAAACTGATACCGCTGCGGTACCGGCCCTCAAAGATCCCCCGGTCCGGGTTCACCGGCTCGCACATAGGCTGCCAGCGGCCCATACGAAGCATGTAGCACAGAAGATTGCGTATCGGCTTAACCTGTCCTATATCGCCACGGCCTGCCATATTAGACTGGCCCAGCATCAAAATGCTGCTGACAGTATTTTCGTCCATATGGACTCCGTCCCGGAACATACGCAATCACCTCTTGTGTAGATTTTAGAAGGGGAACAGCTCCTTCTCCAGTTCGGGAGTCAACTGGGTGCCGTACTCGCTGAGGCCGAAGGCTTCAGCAAAGTGGATGTTCTTGCCGGCTTCGCCGTAGCGGGCGATCAGCTTCTCACGGTACAGAGATGCCAGATAGGCTTCGTCCTCTTCGCTGTGGTTCTTGGCATCGATGGTCAGAATTCTCTCATCATCGGGCAGGCTGTCTCTGTCGATGCGGTTGCCGTGGAGCCAATCAAGGCGGACAGAGGGATCCGCGGGAACCGTATGCTCCTGGCAATGACTGTAGGGCAGCCACTCATAAAGCTGAGATACGTGGCAGTCAAACATTTCAAACTTCTTGTCGATGACAGAATCGATACCAACGACCACGTCCACCTTAAAGGGAGGCTCCTGGAACTTATCCCAGCAGTACATGATGACGGGCATCTTGCGCATGGCGGGCACTTCAGGGCAGAAGCCGGGAACGATCAGCAGGTAAGAAGCGTCCTGCACCAGAACGGCTGCGTTGCGGTGGTCGGCATGGTAGTCGTTGGTACGGTGAGCAAACAGAAGATCGGGCTGGAATTCCCGGATATCACGGATCAGGCGCTTGCGGTTTTCCATGGTGGCCTCCAGGGTGCAGTCATCTACATCCCACACATCGTACTCGATGCCGGCGATCTTAGCGGCCTCCTGGGTCTCCAGATAGCGGCGGGCGGCGGTCTCCTTGGGAGTCATCACATGGTGGCCATAGCAGCCGTTGCACAATGACAGGAACTTGACCTTGTGGCCTGCGGCGGCATACTTCAGGGCGATACCGCCATAGCTGAAATCACAATCATCGGGGTGGGCACCCACGACCATAACACGAAGCTGTCTTTCCATAGTTGTTTACTTCCTTTCTGAACGAAGCATGATAAATGTAATAAAACAAACGCAATTGTACGGCCTTTGGCGCCCAGCCATACTGCCGTTACCAAGGAAAGTATAGCATATTCCATTTTGAAAGGCAACCGACAAAATCCATCTTTTTACAGGTACAAAATGTCCCGTTTGTTCATAAACAAACGGGACATTCCTATATGTATTACGCTTCCCAAAGGCTGTAGGTTTCCAACATCCATTTAGATGTGTCGTACATCATCTTTTCCAAGTGCTGCTGCATGAAAAGCTGTGGCTTCAGGAGCCGGGAATCATCGGCAAACTGCCGTCTGTCCCCCAGCCAGTACCGGGCGGGCCGTAATGAAGAATTGCACTCCAAGGTAAAATACCCCTTGTAACCCACATCTATCAAAGCATGCATCACTTCATCGTGATTCAGTGTGCCCAAAAACGGAGCCACATGCTCGTCCTGCTTGCCCCGGTTGTCATTGTAATGGATGGCATAAAGGTCATCGCCCAAGGCCAGAATGTCGTCGTACTGATTGCCCTCACAGTTTGCGTGACCCGTATCCCAGCAGCCATGGTACAAAGGGTGATCTACATATTTGATAAACTCACCCATGTCCTTACCAGAATTGATCCAATACCGGTCGCCCATGTTGGCCTTAGTGCTGTTTTCACACAGAACGTTGACACCGCACCGCTCCATGGCGGGGAACAGCCTTTTGCAGAAGGCCAGATTTTGCTCAAACCACTGCTCTTTGGTAATGCCCTCCGCACAACCGTTGTGGGAAACGGTGTTTTTGATGCCCAGCAGCTGGCAGATCTCAATAGACCGGATGGTTGCTTCCACCAGAAAATCCACGTGTGCCGTATCTTCTGACAGTGGATTTCCCCCTTGGGAGTGGGCCTGTACAAACTGCATACCAAGGCTGTCGGCGTGGTCCTTCAGCTTCTGCACCGCATCCTGCCAGCCATCGCGCATATAAACGCAATCCGGAGTGAAGGTGTACATATTCAGATCGATATATCGAAATCCCGCCCGGTACAGTTGCGTGATCTGCTCCTCATAGGAATCACAATACAATTCAAAGTCACCGGTTGTGGTTGCCAGCTTCATATGATTACCCCGCTTTCTTTCTGTCAATCATCAGGATACAATTTACTTTCTTTCCAGTGTTTTATGGAAGCTTCAGGTTGAGCTGTTCCAGAATCTGCCGGCATATCTGCTCCATACCGAGAATCGTCGGATGTCCCGTGAACTTATCTATGTCGTGGAGCGTCACGCATTCCACACCCAGCCGCTGGGAAGCATTTTGGATGCAGGCTACGATTTCTTCCTTGATATCGCAGTTGGCAATAAATACGATTCGGGCCTTTGGGTGATTCTGCTTTAACTGCGCCATAAAATAGCAAATGGCGGGCAGTACGCAAAACAGATCGCTCTCCTGCCAGTCGGAAAACATCTCCGTTCCCAGAGGGGCATCGGACCAACTGTCATTTGTACCGCCAAAAACAAAGAACGTATCGATCCGGTTTTTCTCAAAGAAGCCGGATGCCAACAGTTGTCTGTAGCGGCAAATAAAGGAAGAGGTTTGGGAACAATCCCCCTCGTATCCCGTATGGCCTATGGTGGAGCCGGACCAGCTGTTATTCTGGATCAGCGTGACACCGGTATGCTCCATCAGCCGTCCCCACCAGGTCTGGGTGGGAAGCATTTTCGTCACCGGCCGATCCGGACTCCGACCCTCAGAACAATAGTAAACGGGATACCCCTCGGGAATGTAGTCCTTGTGGGTGGAGTAGCTGTCTCCGAAAATCATAAAATTCTTGATCATATCTGTTTCCTCCATGCCATGATTCTTGTGCTGATGCATGATTCATAGTTCGCGAATCCTGTTGCGCTTCATATAAGCAGACGGTGTTTCGCTTGTTTTTTCCTTGAACAGGCGGGAAAAATGATAGGGATTCGAGAAACCGCATTGCTTCGCGATCTCATTGATTTTTATATACCCTTCCGAAAGCAACTGCTTTGCCATATGGATACGCAGATCAATAACATACTGTTTGGGAGATATGCCGTAGGCTTTTTTGAAAAGCTTTCGAAAGTATTCCTCGCTGATATAGCATTGGGATGCCAGAAAGGAGTTGCTGATCTCTTCGGTGTAGTGCTTTTTCAAATATTCCACTGCAGGAGACAGTATCTTGGAATCCCGGGAATATGCCTCTGACAATTGATAGAAAATCCCGTACGTCAAACGCATAATAAGCAGTCTGCTGCCGTGATTGAGGAAAAGCTTCCTCAAATGCAGAAAGTCTTTTATGATGACATCCACGTTTTCCATAGGGACGACAGTGATCGTGTCAGCAAAAACATCATTACAGGCAAAGTTGATTACATAAAAATCGCCCTCTGCCTGCTTTTTGATCATATACTGCTGATCCTTTGGCAAAATAACCGCGTGCTTGTTGTCCAGCACGAACTCCTTGCCCCTGTGACAATAGGTGATCTGTCCCCGGTCTGTGAAGGCCAGACCCCAGGTGTGCCGCTCTGAGACCGATGTGACACCGTGATCCGCAAAATGCAATGTGTATACAGATAAAACATCGGCAATGTGCAGCTGATCCCAATTCATTTCCTCACCCCCGCGATCGTACCATATCAATCAAGAATGTGCGAGATTCTCCGGTCAAACTATACCATAAAGGTCAAGTCAAGCCTGTTTTGATCATTGAAAAGATTTTCCTTGATTCCTATAATATACGCATAGCCATCATTTCGCAACAACAATTTGTAAAATATTGAAAAAAGCAGGAGAGAACGCGTTATGAATTTTCATGGAAAAACAGCCATTATTACAGGTGCCGCCAAAGGTATCGGCAAGGCAATCGCATTGGGATTCGCAAAAAGAGGCGCGAACGTGGTGATTTGTGACATTTTGGAGGATGCCCTTGCAAAGACAGGCGAGGAAGCGGCGGCATACGGTGTGCGCGTAAAAAATGTCATACTGGATGTCACGGACGAAGCGGCCGTGGAAAGGATGATCCGGGATTCAATCGGGGAATTCGGCCAGGTACATATCCTTGTAAACAATGCGGGCATCTATCCCAACAGTGATTTTGTAGCGTCCAAGTCCTCTGACTGGAAACGAATCATCGATGTCAATATCCTCGGCACTATGTATCCTACCCACGCCATACTGCCCCACATGATCGAGAACCGGTACGGCCGGATCGTCAATATCGGTTCCGTGGCAGGTGTGTACGGTATTTCCTATTTCGTCGATTACTCAACCACCAAGGGCGCGGTGATTTCTTTCACAAAGGCACTGGCCAAGGTGGTTGCCGACAAGGGAATCACGGTCAACTGCATTTCTCCCGGCAGCATTGATGTAACGGGCCACAGTCCCATGTCGGAGCATTCCTTCACGGGAAGAGCCGGCACACCCGAGGAACTGGCCAACGCGGTGATCTTCGCAGCCAGCAACGAAGCAAGCTACATGAACGGCCAGAATATTCTCGTGGACGGCTGCCGTAAGAAGCTGTAAAGCAAAGCGTATTAACAGTCCGTCTTCGTTTGCGGTGCCCGGCAGAAGCTTCGTCCGCCAAAGCGGTCTCGCTTCTTGCCGACCGCGGCACACGCTGCGCCCTCGCTTTATCTGCCACCGGCAGCGCTCGGGCTCGCGGCTACCTCCTGAGCCCGCTCAGTCGGTATAGCGACGGCTGTAACCTCAAACCGCAGGTACGATTCCTATAGAAAAGCCAAAAAGAACACCACCCAAACGGGTGGTGTTCTTTTTGGCTCCCCCTGTTGGACTTGAACCAACGACCTGCGGATTAACAGTCCGTCGCTCTACCGACTGAGCTAAGGGGGAATATTTGTGTTCGCGTTACCTATTTTCACGGCCAGTCACCCGGCAACTATCGTCGGCGTAC
>JAZRKL010000073.1:0-8767 GCA_045646265.1 Faecousia sp. | reverse complement strand
TTTTGAATAATTTGTCTAGCAAATATACTCAAGAATTTTCGTTGGCTTAAAATTCGATTTCAATCGATTCTTAAAACAATCCATTAATTGTCAAGGTGTTTTGTTCGTCTTTGCGTTATTCAATTTACAAGGTACAGTGTTTGCTGACCTCCCGGCGCGTCGCCGTTCATCGGACAGCTTGCATATGATACCACTTTAGACCGGATTTGTCAATACCTTTTTTTCATTTTTTTCAAAAATTTTTCAGGTTTTTTCAAAAGGGCATTTTTGTTACAAAAACACCCTTTTTTAGTGGTTATCTGTTGGAAATTCCGCTGGTAATCTCACCAAAGGCGTCGGCTGCGTCGTAGTTGCTTTCCTCATGATTGGCCAGATCTCCCAAGCTGAGCATTCCGCATAATTTCCCATTTTCTACCACAGGAAGTCTGCGAACCTGCTGCTTTCCCATCATGTGAGCCGCCACCGAGGTGTCCATGTTCGGCTGCACCGAATGGACCTGGGCGGTCATGATCTCCCCCACCTTGGTATTCTCGGGAACACGGCCCGCGGCCAGACAGCGGGTCACGATATCCCGGTCGGTCACCACGCCGCAGAGCGTCCCCGCCGCGTCCCGGACGGGCAGCACCCCTACATTATAATGGGCCAGAGATCTGGCGGCCACCGCCACCGATTCCTCCCGGTCAATGTCGATGACCTGATTGGTCATAATATCTTTTACCTTCATACCGGCACCTCCTGTATCGAGTCTTTTGAAAGTATTTCCGTGTTTTCATGGAAATATACCTGTTTTTATGATATGATCATGTAAGAAAACTGTGACAAAACGGTAGTATATCATTGAAGCGATCTATTTTATTAACAGTGTCATCCTGAGGAGGCACAGCCGACGAAGGATCTCCGGAATTATGACAGGCTGGGGATTCTTCGCTTGCGCTCAGAATGACAGGATCGATCATTAAAGGGGGTGCTGTGATGGAAGACCGGACGATCATAAAACTGCTTTTTGACAGAGCGGAAGCTGCCATTGACGCATTGGCGCAGCGCTTTGGCAGACGGCTGCACCAGATTGCCATGAACATTCTCTGCTCCGACCGGGACGCGGAGGAATGTGTCAACGACACCTATCTTGCGCTGTGGAACGCCATTCCGCCACAGCAGCCGGATCCGCTGTGCGCCTATGTCTATCGGGTGGGCCGCAACACCGCTCTGAAGAAGCTGCGCGGCAACACCTCCCAAATGCGCAACAGTGCTTACGATGTATCTTTGGATGAATTGGCGGGCTGTATGGGCGACGATTCCGCATGGGAAGCGCTGGATGCCAGAGAATTAGGAAGGGCCATAGACCGGTTTCTAAGCACCCAGAGCAGAGACAGCCGTGTGATCTTCCTGCGGCGCTACTGGTTCGGAGACAGTGTCAAGGACATTGCCCGGGCCATGGCCATGACCGAAGGAGCGGTATCTGTTCGGCTGAACCGCACCCGCAGCGCCCTGAAACACTATTTAAATAAGGAGGGGTATTTCCTATGAAACGACAGAAGCTGGAGCAGGCTTTGAACGAGATCAGCGATACCCATATTGCCGAAGCTGCCCGGACAAAAAAGAAAAAGCTCCCATGGCTGGGAGCTGTGGCCGCCGTGCTGGCATTGGTTTTGTTTTTTAACTTTGTGGATATCCCCATGGCCATCGCAGCGGAAGCTGTGAGCAAGCCGTCGGCTGTGCGGATCATGGAATGCCCGGATCTGGATGATTATAAAGATCGGCTCTATTGGCGTGAAGACCTGAACAAATGGGACACGGAGCGAACCCAGCGGCAAGATACCACCTCTCAGGCCCTTACCCAGATGGAAGGCTTTTTGCGGCAAAGCTGCCGGGAGTTCCTTTCCGGTGCCAGCGACAATGTCCTCTACTCCCCCATCAATGCCTATATCGGCCTTGCCATGGTAGCGGAGTTGACCGCCGGGCAGACCCGGCAGCAGATTATGGATGCGTTGGGTGCTGCCGATCTGACCACCCTGCGGCAGCAGATCAGCGCTCTGTGGGAAACGGTATATCGCGATGACGGCAACGAGATCTGCACATTGGCCAATGCCCTTTGGATAGATAACGCTCTGAAATACCGGCAGGCGCCTATGGATATTCTGGGCCACCATTATTACGCGTCGGTGTACCGGCAGGATCTTTCCAGCCGCAGAGCGGTGAAGGATATTCAGGCATGGCTCAATAACAACACCGGTGGGTTGTTAAAGGACGCGGTGCAGGGCATCCAGTTGCCGGAGGAAGCCGTGCTGGCTCTCTATTCCACCATCTATTTTCAGTCCAAGTGGCAGAACGAATTCGATTCTTCCAAGAACACCACTGATACTTTCCACGGTCGGACCGGAGATACCAAGGCCACCTTTATGAATAAAAAGCTTGCCCAAATGTACTATTATTGGAACGAGGACTACGGTGCCGTATCTACGGGGCTGAAAAACGGCAGCCAGATGTGGTTGATTTTGCCGGACGAGGACAAGTCCGTGGAGGATGTACTGGAAAGCGGTGAATATCTAGATATGATCACCTCGCCCTACGAGGGTTGGGGAAACAAGAAGTTTATGAAGGTCAATCTTTCCGTGCCCAAGTTTGATGTGCAATCCAAGCAGGATCTGCGGCAGGGATTGGAAGAGATGGGTATCACCGATCTGTTCCGGCTGGGCCAGGCGGATTTTTCCGAAGCCTTTGAAGGGCCGGTGTTTATGACCGCCGCCAACCAGGCGGTGCGGGTGCAGATCGATGAGCAGGGTGTGAAGGCCGCGGCCTATATCGAGTTTCCCGGTGCCACTTCTCCCATGCCCCCGGAGGAGATCATTGATTTCGTGCTGGACCGGCCGTTCCTGTTTGTGATTGCGGACGGAAGCGGCATTCCCCTGTTTGCGGGTGTGGTGAATGCACTGTAAAGGATCGTTTATGCGCACCAGCTTCCAATTTACCGTGTCATCCTGAGCGCAGCCACGAAGTGGCGAAGTCGAAGGATCCGTATCCTAAAGAGTGGATTCTTCGACTTCGCTGCACCCTGTGCAGCTCCGCTCAGAATGACATACGTTTTAGGCGACTACGAAAGCGCTCCCGGTGGTGGGAGCGCTTTTTTATTGCAGATATGGGATTGTCAGTTCCACGGTGGTGCCTTCGTTGATCTTACTTCTGACGGTGACGCCGTACTGGTCACCGAACATCAGGTTGATCCGCTGGTGAACGTTACTCAGACCGATATGGTCACTTTCCTTGATGACCTGGCTGCGGATCACCCGGTTGATCTCGTCAGCTTCCTCCTGTGCTATGCCGAAGCCGGAGTCGCTGACATAAAAACGCACGGTCTCGCCGACCCGGATGGCACGGATGTGCAAACTGCCGCCGTCGCCGAAGGGCTTGATGCCGTACTTGATGGCGTTTTCCACCACAGGCTGCAGGATCATTTTGATCATATTGCACTTGTTCAGCTCCTCCGGGATATCCCAGTGGACATCAAAGCCGTAATTGCAGCGGATCTGCTGGACCAGAAGATATTTCTTGGTGTAGTTGATCTCTTCCTGCAAGGAAACAAAGGTATCGGTATTGCTTAAAGAGTACCGCAGAAGCTGGGACAGCATGTTCAGCATCTCGGACACTTCGTTGCCCTTGCCGATCTTCTTAATTGCCATCCAGTTGATGGTGTCGATGGTATTGTACATGAAGTGGGGGTTGATCTGGGCCTGCAGCGCCACGGCCTGGGCCTTTTTCAACAGCTTCATTCTGCGGGCCAGTTCTTCCTCAATGTCCTTGTTTTTGGAAATGGTGGTGCTGATAACGTGGTGGATGTGGGCGATCTCGTCCTTCGTCTGGATCAGGCTGTCCTCGTCCAGATTCTGATGCTCCTCCAGCAGCGCCAGCAGATCGCTGATCGGGTCAAAAATCTTACGGGAGATATAGAAAACTACCGCGACCGTTGCCAGCAGCGCAACCACCATGAGCATCACGGAGGTCAGGCGGATGTAGCCCAATCTTTCATAAAGCGATTGGCTGTTGACATGCAGGATCACCCGGATGTCTTTCTGATCCAACTGTGCGCTGACTGCGATATTGTTTTTCTCAGCGTTCATCAGCTCCTGCGGATCCCGGACAGATTCGCCCTGCAGCTTTCCGTCCGTGCTGAAAAGCACTTCCTTTTCGTGCAAAAGCACCACTTTTACATCGGTGCCGTAATCGAACCGCTCCGCCAGCTTCTGCAAATCATAGATAATGATGATGCAGCCGTTTTTTTCGCCCTTGGCGTAGCCGGGGCGGAAATAATAAGCAATCCGTTCGCCTGCGTCTGAGGCGCTATCGGCAGGCAGATAGCGAATCTGAATCATATCGCCCTGCGGCTCCCAGCGGTCGATGACTGTCCTGTCCGGGTAGTTGCTGTAACGAAACCTGCCTGTGTGGGTGACGACGCTACTGCCGGGGACACTGTAAATACAAATATTTTTTATCTCATCACTGAAAATCGTAACATTGGAAAGATCCTCCAGGATATCCAGCGTAATACCAGCCGTTGCCGTACCGTGAATGAAGGAGCGAACGTTCTCATCAAATGCCGTACGGATAGTCGTTTCCCGCGCATCGGCAAAGAACTCGTTGGCGTCCATGGTGGCACGGGTCATCATAGCGGCGGAATAGGTCTGCTTTTCGTTACGCTGCAGCTCATCATAGGTAAAACCAGAGATCAGCAGAGCGCACAGAAACGGCAGCAATACCACGCAGGAGATCAGCAGCAGGTTTTTCCAGAAAATACTGTGGAAGCGGTAGTTCCGGAAGCAGGCTACAGCGCTGTGTTTACTCTTCATTTGGCACCTCTCTCATATGGAGCACGTCCTTACGGTATTCTCCGGGGAAGCAGCCGATGTTGTTATAGAACAATTTTGAAAAATACCGGGCGCTCTTATAGCCGAGCATGTCGCTAATCTGATAAATGCGGTATTTGGGGTCGTGGAGCAGCTCCACGGCCTTTTCCATTTTCTTGCGGACCACGTACTGCAAAAAGGTCTCACCGGTTTCTTTTTTGAATACCCGGCGCAGGTGGGAAACACTGAAAAACACCTCTTCGGCGATATCGTCCACCAGAATGTCCTCAAAAATATGACTGCGGACATACTGCTTCATATGGTTGACCAACGCGCCGCTGTCGAATTGATCCTTCCTTCCGTCCCGGTCCTTCATGCGGCCAAAGAGCCGCAGGCAGTAGCGCTCGATTTCAGCGAAGGATTGGAGATTGACAATGATATGATAGTCTATGTAGGGGCGGACCTGCCGGTAAAGCAGCGGATCGTTCTCCCGAAGCGCTTCGTTGACACAGGCGAAGATATCCACCACAACATTGCGGCAGTAGCGCATATCCTCCATGGCGAGGCTTTTGATCATGCCAAGCATCACCTTCTGGGAAACGGTAAAGTTGCCCAAAAGGATATTGGACACGATGAGTTTTTTCTGCTCCTGCAGCAGAATATCTTTATCGTAAAAGTCGGAGTTGCCGGTATGCAGCAGTTCCTTCATCTCGGCAACTTTGAAGATGTTACGGAATACCCGCTTGACGGAAACGGTGGTCAGCGTCTTAAGGCATTGACTCAGTTCCGTGCCAAGCTGGGCGGCAGTTACCTCGCAAAGGCTCTGGGCGGTGTCCAGATCATCGCAGGGGGAACGGAGGATCATGAAAAGGCGCAGCTTGTCCCGATCTTTAAAGAGCATGTGCACCAGGCCGGTGAGCAGATACTCGTCGATGAAACGGTACAGTTCCTCGTAAAACAGTTCCTGACTTGCGTCCCACTGCTGTTCTATGGTTTGGTCGATATCGGTAATCTGAACATCCATGAGCATGCAGGGGGACAGCTCCGCACGGCAATCGGGCATCAGGAACTGGAGTCGCTCTTCAATTTCCTTCCGGTTGTCAAAAGCGCCGAGTGTCAAGCTGTCGATAAACTGCTCTTTCATGAAAAGCTGCAGTTTGCTGCGGTGTTCCTCCTGTTTGCTGCGGAAGGCATCGTCGTTGGCGCTTCTGTCCAGCTCGTCTTTGATCCTGCACAGAACGGCGGTGACTTCGTCAAGCTGGATAGGCTTGAGCATGTACTCCATAACGCCGTATTTGATGGCCTTGTGAGCCAGCTCAAAATCGCTGTGGCCGCTGATAAAGACCACCTTGCAGGGAAGGGATTCCTGCTGGATGTACTTTGCCACCTCAATGCCGCCGGCACGGTTCATCATGATATCGGTGATGACTACGTCCACCGGCATGGTGTCCAGATATTCCATCAGATCGGTGCCGTCACTGAAACAGCCGACCACTTGAAAGCCCAGTTCTTCCCAATCGATACTCTCGGCAAGGCCTTCCTGTATAATCTTTTCATCGTCAGCGATGGCTACCTTGTACATACGCGCGCCTCCTGTGGAATGTCTGTTTCTTATAGTATAACACAAGGATTGCGAGCAATCAAGCGAGGAAATGCCATTGTTTGACAAATGGGGCCGAATGTCGTCCTGAGGAGCAACGCGACGAAGGATCTCCCAAGGTTGATGGACCGGAGATCCTTCGCTGCGCTCAGGATGACATATTAACTAGTTTGTCATCCTGAGGAGCAACGCGACGAAGGAGCTCCGGAGTATCGATGGTGCGGGGATTCTTCGTCACTCCGCTCCTCAGAATGACATAACAGAAGGGGTACGGATTCTTCGACTTCGCCGCTTTGCGGCTCCGCTCAGAATGACAAGCAGGTATGGTGGGGCGGAGATTCTTCGCTGCGCTCAGAATGACATGCGTTTTATGGGTGGTGAATATAAAAAAGTCAGGCAGACTGACATAAATCAATCTGCCTGACGGGGAAATTAGAATTTAGCTAAGAACGGGAGAATTACTTCAGGCCGTTAGCCTCGCAGTACTTATCCATCTCAGCCTGCAGGTTAGCAACGATAGCATCGATGCCAGCTTCCTTCATCTTCTGGTTGTACTCGGTCAGCCATGCTCTGACTTCGTCCTCGGTCTTGCAGTTCAGCCACTGCAGACTGTACTCGGAGTCAACAGTCTTGCAAGCGCCGATTTCAGCAGAAACAGCAGCGGTGGAGGGACGGAAGCCGGGGGTGTTGATGGGCAGAGCCTCAGAGTTCATCTTGATGGTCTGCTCCCAAACGTCGTCAGCCTGGCCGGGGATCAGCCATGCGTTGAACTGGTTGCCGAAGCCCCAAGCGTAGCCGGAGCGGGAGTAGCCGCTGTCAGCGATGGGCTCAACGCGGAAATCGTTAACCTTGGTGTAGTGCTCGCCTTCGATGCCGTGTACGAACATGTTGTACAGGTCAACGTCGGTCCACATAACCTTCAGGAATTCCAGAGCAGCCTCGGGATCCTTGGAAGCGTAGTTCATACCCAGAACGGTGGTCATACCGCCGGTAGCGGTACGGTAGTACTCAGGAGCAGCGCCATCCTTGGAGCCGACATAGATCTGAATGAACTCAGTACCCATGGAAGCGGAGGTCTCAGCTTCGCCGCCGGGCTTGCCGGTGCCTGCCCACAGGACGTACTTGTTAGCCTTGTAGTCAGCAGAGTCGTCGCCCATGGTGTAAACGTCTTCACGGATGATGCCGTCTTCGATGAGCTTCAGCATGCCCATGCGCTGCTTAACAATATTCTCAAAGTTCTCTTCGTTAGAGAAGAATACCTTGTAGTCGGTGGTGTCATCGTAGTAGTAGCCAGCGCCGTTGTAGCCAGCAGCGCCTCTCTGCTCAATACGGATGCCGCCCATCCAGGTGCCGGTGGGACGGTAGATGTACAGGTCGGGCTCGCCTTCCTTAACGCGGAGCATCCAAGCGTAGAACTCGGGGTCAGTCAGGTCCCAGATGGAATCCAGGTTCTTGTAGGGCAGGTTGTACTTCTCAGCCATATCCTTGCGGATGTAGAGGGAAGTGGGGGAGTACTCGATCTGGTAGTTGGGGATACCGAACAGCTGGCCGTCGATGATGGCGTTGTTATACCAACCCTCGGGGTAAACTTCCATCAGTTCCTTCCAGGCCTCGGTGTCCTTCAGTTCGTACAGGTCGTAGAAAGCACCCATCTCAGCGCGGTCGTAGTAGTTGTTGGTCCAGGAAGCGGTGTAGCACCAGTCCCAAGTCTCGCCGGAGGTCATCATCAGGGTGATACGATCCTGATACTCAGCAGCGGGGATAGCCTTCAGGTTCAGCTTCAGGTTGTAGCGCTCAGCCAGAATCTTGTTCATAGCTGCGACGACCTGCAGATCATCGGGCTGGGGATCGTTACGGATAACGACGGTAACTTCAACGATCTCATGCTTGCCATCGAAGCGGTCTTCCACAACGGGAGCAGCAGTGGTATCGTCGGGGGTGTTGTTGTCGCCGGTGGGGGTGACAGGTGCCTTGGTATCGTCAGCGGGAGCCTTCTCGCAGCCAACGAAGCAAGAAACAGCCAGAGCCAGAACCAGCAACAGAGCGATGATTTTCTTCATTTGCTATTTCCTCCTAAAAATTTATATGTTGCAATGGTATGTAACCATCATCAACCGAAATGGGGGTAGAGGCCCCCTTGTGCAAAGGGGGCTGTCAGCCGAACAGGCTGACTGGGGGATTGTTAACAGAGGACAATCCCTCCGTCACGGCTTGCGCCGTGCCACCTCCCTTTACACAAGGGAGGCTTGGGGCGTATGAAAGTCGGAAGCTTCATCAGAGGGAGCCAGGGGCGTATAGAATTCGGACTCTTTCGCACAAAAAAGGTACC
>JAZRKL010000072.1:0-18475 GCA_045646265.1 Faecousia sp. | reverse complement strand
GTGGGTGTCCTCACGCTTCTTGACAGAAGCGCCGGTGTTGTTGGCTGCGTCCAGGATCTCGGCAGCCAGACGCTCACGCATGGTGTTCTCGCTGCGGCCGCGGCTGTAAGTGGTCAGCCAACGCAGACCCAGGGTCTGACGACGGTCGGGACGAACTTCGATGGGCACCTGATAGGTGGAGCCACCAACGCGGCGAGCCTTCAGCTCAACTGCGGGCATGATATTTTCCATGGCCTGCTGGAAAACCTCCAGGCCGTTCTTACCGGTCTTGGTCTCAACGATCTCGAAAGCGCCGTAGACAACCTTCTGGGCAACACCCTTCTTGCCGTCCAGCATGACACTGTTCACGAGCTTGGTAACCAGAACGGAGTTATACTGAGGATCCGGAAGAACCTCTCTCTTGGGAACATTACCTCTTCTGGGCACTTTGCTTCCCTCCTTCATATAATAATGATTTCATCGGTACTCGAAAGTGATACCTTTCGTTGTGCCTGGCCAGAGGTTTCTATACTATATATAAAAACGCTTTGGCAAGGCTTCGCCTTGCGAATAGGCGTGGGGATAATTCAAATTTGTTTGGTCGGGCTAAGATCTTACTTCTTGCCGGCCTTGGGACGCTTTGCACCGTACTTGGAGCGGGACTGCATACGGCCCTGTACACCCTGAGTATCCAGAGTGCCGCGGATGATGTGGTAACGGACACCGGGAAGGTCCTTAACACGACCGCCACGGATCAGAACCACGGAGTGCTCCTGCAGGTTGTGGCCAACACCGGGGATGTAAGCGGAAACTTCCATACCGTTGGTCAGACGCACACGAGCGATCTTACGCAGAGCAGAGTTAGGCTTCTTGGGGGTGGTGGTACGAACAGCGGTACATACGCCACGCTTCTGGGGGGAAGGCAGGTTAGTAGCCTGATTCTCCAGGGTATTCAGACCTCTCTGCAGAGCAGGTGCGGTGGACTTGTAGGTGACCTGCTTACGGCCACTTCTCACGAGCTGATTAAAAGTAGGCATCTAAGTTCTCCTTTCTTTGATTCTCGCTTTTGAGCGGTTTCTATATTCTACGGGGTTTCCCGATAGAATCAATCCACAGCGGCAGCGGCCGCAGCACCGACCTCTATACCGCATGCTTTGCCCAGATCCAGCATACTCGGGACCCAGGCACATTCGATATGGTATTGTTGGCACATCGCTTCGATTGGCTCGGTGATGGCTGGATCGGCATTTCCCGCAAGATACACACGGCTGGCACGGCCCCGCTCCAGCGCTTTTCGCAGCTGCTTGGAACCGACTACCATCTTATGCCTTGTGATCTCAGTCAGGATACTTCGATCTTCGGTCGATTCAAAATTATGAGTTTCCATACGAGATAATATTATACGCAGTTTTTCGAAAAAGTCAACAAATTTTCCAGAATTTTTTCTATGTTTTTCACAGTTTTTTCATGGTCGGAGCAGCGGTTTCCCGCCGCTCCGTATCACTTATACTCATTCTTGATAAAACGCTTTAAACGCTCGGCGAGGATAAATTTTGCCAGAAAAGGCCGACGACGCAGATGGGCTGTCGCCCTTCAAGGAGGAGAACGCGTTCTGGCGGAATTTAGGCCGGCGTGCGTTAAAGGGTTTTATTAAGAAGGAGTATTAATCCAACTCTTCCACTTTAGAAATGTAAGCGCTTTCTCTAGGGTCCGCTGTGCTGGCTTCCTGCTGGTAGCGGCCAACGACCTTGGTTGCCAGATCCACCGGCAGCAGTGTTCCCGCACCGGCCACGCAGCCGCCGGGGCACGCCATACCTTCCAGCAGATAGCCGTTGTACTTCCCTGCTTTTGCCAGCGTCATCAGCTTGCGGCATTCCCGCAGCCCCTCCGCCCGGGCGGTCTTCACTTCCACTTCGGGATTTGTCTGGCGAATGATCTTCTCTACAGCGCCTGCAACACCGCCGGACACCGCAAAGCCACGGCCCGCGGCTGTGCCTTCATTCAGCACGTCGCTGTCGTCCAAAGTCTCGAAGTCGATCTCCTTGGCCTGGAACATGCCCTGCAGTTCCTCAAAAGTCAACACGAAGTCCACATCAGAACGGATATCCGCACGGATGGCCTCCAGCTTTTTAGCGGCGCAGGGGCCTACAAAGACCACCTTGCAGCCGGGGTATTCCTTTTTCATCAGCCGGGCGGTAAAGACCATGGGGGTCAGGGTCATGGAGATCTTATCGGTCTCGCCTGGGAACAGTTTGTAGATCATGGAATGCCATGCAGGGCAGCAGGAGGTTGCCATATAGTTCTGCTGTGCAGGAACTTTTTCCAAAAAGTCCTTGGCTTCCTCGATGGTGCAAAGGTCCGCGCCAACGGCAACCTCGACCACTCTCGCAAAACCCAGCTTCTTCATAGCAGTAACAAACTTGCCGGGAGTGGAATGCTTGCCAAACTGACCTACGAAGGCAGGTGCCAGAATGGCGATAACCTTATCGCCCCTTAAAATGGACTGGATCACCTGAAAAATCTGGCCCTTATCGACGATAGCACCAAAGGGGCAGCTGACCAGGCACTGGCCACAGGCCACGCACTTGTCCTGATTGATGGTAGCACGGCCGTGCTCATCGGATACGATGGCATCCATACCGCAGGCAGCAGCACAGGGCCGCTCCAGATGCACGATAGCATTATAAGGACAAGCCTTGGCGCACTTACCGCAGCGGATGCACTTGTCCAGGTCGATCCAGGAGCGGTTATTCTTGAAGGAAATGGCATCCTTGGGGCATACCTTCTGGCAAGACGCCGCCAGACAGTTCTGGCAATAGTTGCTGACCTTATACTGATTGGTGGGGCAAGCATGACAGGCATAGGGAATGATGTTGACCAGAGGCGGCTCATAATACTGCTCCGCCACCGCGGCGGCATCCATGCCGTCGGTCATCAGGCTGCGGGTTTGAATCGGGCGAATGCCCAAACCCATGGCAAGGCGCACCCGTTCACCGGCAATGGCACGTTCCAGGAAAACAGACTCTCGGTGCAGCGGCTGGTCACCGGGGACGATGATGTAAGGCAGGTCTTCAGCATGAGTATAGTCACCGCCATTGTAGGCCATTCTGGCCACTTCTGTAAATACGTTTTTGCGAATATCCGTAATCAAAGAGGGTATTCCACGCATAGCGCAAACCTCCAGTATTCTAATTTATGTCTATTATATCATTACAGAAAAAATAGTCAAGGGTTGGCTGTTTGAATCATTTTCCATAGAAAAAGCAGGATGCTATGCATCCTGCTGAGTCTGTCAAAAAACGTGAAATCTCGACTATACTGTAGGGGCGATTCATGAATCGCCCGTCCCCAATTGCGGTGTAATTGTGGGATTTCCGCAGAAAATAAGAGAATGATCGCCGCTGGCGATGTGATTTTGTTCGCAAAATCACCGGGCGCATCGTGATGCGCCCCTACGATTTGGACCGACTGATATGCGTCAAATGATGCTTTTTTGACAAGCTGAGCAGGATGCGATGCATCCTGCTTTCACGATTATCCGATTTTGACGATTCTGCCTGCCTTGCGTTCTCTGGCCTCCGGGACTTCCACAGGATATCCCAGAATGCAGTTACCGACGCCCCGAAGTGTTTCCGGAAGCCCCCACTTTCTCAGCAGTGTCTTTCCCTCTTCGCTGTCGAACATTTCTTTTGCCCGGTGGATCCAGCAGCTGCCCAGGCCAACCGCGTGAGCGGCATTCATCAGGTTGCCCATGACCAAGCTGGCATCCTCTACCCATGTATACCGTTCAGGGTCAGCCAGAACCACCACGACACAGGGCGCGCCGTAAAAAGGATCAGCGTCCGTTCCCATTACGGCGGCATTCATCCGCGAGAGCTGATCTCTGGTTTTCTTATCTGTAACTGCTACCAGCACGCTAACCTGACTGTTCATGCCGCTGGGCGCGTAAATACCTGCCTCCAGCACTTGATCCAGCAGTGCTTCCGGCACCTGCTGATCGGTGTATTTGCGGACACTGCGTCGCTGCAGAAGATTTTGCATTGCATCCATGGTTTTGACCTCCTGTTTTTTAGTCTATTATAGCAGACGGATTGCAAGAAATAAAGTATGTATTGCTATCAGATCACCTTCGCAAACAGCAAAAGCAGTATCAAGGCGATCAAATTCGCCACCGTGAAGAACCCCAGAAAGCGCATGATTTTGGCATCGGGCCATCGCATATAGAATTTGATGGTAATCAAGCTGGCAAGAGAAGCAATCGGCGTGCCAAGGCCGCCGATATTTACACCGGCGAGCATTTGCCGCCATTGATCGGTAAATTCGGAGAGGACAATCGCGGCGGGCACATTGCTGATCACCTGACTGGTACCGACAGCGGTCAGGAGTGTATTGGCTCGCAGAAGCTGCTGCAGAAAATCCCGGATAGCATCCACTCTGCCCAGATTTTCCGACACCGTAAAGAAACAGACAAAGGTCAAAAGCAGCATGTAGTCAATTTCTTTCAGCAATTTCCGGTCCAGCAGGAGCAAAGCGGCCACCGTGATCGCCGTTGTTAAGGGATATGGAATAATTCTGAAAACAGTAAGCAGACACAGCGCAAAGAGTGCCAGATAGGTCAGCAGCTGCCTGGTGCTGCTGATGTCAGAGCGTTCCATAGTTTGCTCCGGCAATTTGCGGGGCAGAAGCGGGAGCGATGCGGCAGCCAATCCAATCAAGCTGACCGCCGTCAGCGGAAGTGTCACTGAGAAAAAGTCGCCGATGCTCATATTATAAAAAGCATATAGATACAGATTCTGGGGATTGCCCACCGGTGTAGCCATACTTCCCAGATTGGCTGCGATGGTCTGGAACACGGTCACCGGAATGATGCAGTGTCTGCAATCCAGCTGATCCAGCAGCATCAGGGTAAAGGGAATAAAGATGATCAGGGCCACATCGTTTGTTACGAACATGGAGCTGAAGAACGGAAGCAGCACCAATGCAAGACCCAAAACCCGTCCGCTGTGAATACGGCGAAGCAGCTGCCAGGTCAGCCAGCGGAACAGACCGATGGTCTTAAGGCCCGCAACCACCGCCATCAGGCAAAGCAGCAGGCACAGCACCCGAAAGTCAATGTAATGCAGATACTCCGCATCCGGCGGCACAAGAAACATGGTCACAACGGCACATAATGCCGCAACGCACAGGACCGTTTCTTTTTTTATAAATTTTTTGATCTTATTCAGCATGACAATGCCTCCAATTGCGGGTTGACAGTTAGATAAATCCAGCTAGTGTTTGTCAATTTGTCACTTATAGTTGTTCCAAAAACTTTTTCAGCTGGCGGCGGGTTTTGAAGATATAGATTTCCTTATCGGTTTGCTGGAAAAGGATTTGGTGGTATTTCTTTCGGTTCTTCCGGTTAAACGACCAGAGCCATTGGGCAAATTCCATGTCCAGCCGCTCATTACAGCCGGGACCCATGTCCGGTCTGGCTGCGCCCCAATTCCGGATGACCCGTTTCAACCAACCCCAAATGCAGACAAACCGGTTATAGTCCAGATAAATCACCGTATCGCACTTTTCAAGACGCAGCTCCATGGTACGGCTGTAGTTTCCGTCTATAATCCACCGGGGTTTTTCCATTTCTTCCATAAGCAGACGGTCAAATTCCGGCCGCTCCAAATGCTGCCAGTTACCGGGAGACCAGAAAATCTGATCCAGATGAACCACCGGCAGGCCAGTCTTTTCTCCCAGAATTCTCGCCAGAGTGGTTTTTCCGCTGCCACCGCAGCCGATAATCATAATTCTTTCCATATTATAATCCAAACAGGTACATGGCATTATTGCAGAACATATCGTCTATCTGTGTCTGATCCAAGTCAAGAAGTAGTGCCGCTTGGTAAAATGCCATCAGGTTTTCCCCCGCCACATAACCACAGTCTAAGTGGGCGCATTCAGGTCCACCCAGCCAGGTCTGCCAATCTCCCAGAGACACCGCTCTGCCACGGTTGAAGCAGATGGGATAGTCGCTGCCCCACAGGGTGCGCTTACCCGCGTTTTTCATGATGCAGGCCATCATAGGGCCGGCTTCGCAGATGGCCGCCAGATCAAACCAGATATTGCCGCAGTCTTCCAACTGACGGATGGACTTCACCGCAGGCAGTGCCGCAAAGCCCCGGGCGCAGTGGGCCAGGATCAACTGGGCATTGGGATATTTCTTTGCCATAGCATTGATATAGGTAAAATTATCCGGGTCTGCCAGTCCTGCCTTACGGAACAAGTGGAGCGTTATGGAAAGCTTCTTTTCATTGGCAATTTCCCAAGCGGTCTCCGGCAGATATTCCCCAATGGAAAGGGCGTTCAGATCCGGTTTACCGGCGCCATAGGCATAGCATTTCAGGCCACGAACGCCATCATAAGATGTCAGCAATTCCATATCCTGCCGGCTGTCCGATGCTACAATATAGGGCGAAGCCACATTGCCGGGATAACTTTCGGTCAAGGAGATCACATGGTCGTTACCCAGCTTTCGCAAGCCGTTGGCCGTGTCGGTAATTACGGGGTCCACCATTGGAAGCATATTGAGGTGGATCTCTTCCACCCCGGGCAGAATGGGCAGCATATCCGCTCTATAATCATCCGGTGTAGCGGCACTTCTGCAGAATACAGAATCGGGACGGCTGGCGGTAGGACACGCCTTAGCCAAATGGATATGGGCATGAGCATCGAAAACCTTTTTGGGCAAAAAATCCCGATATATTTCTGCCATGCGCCGATCCTGTTCATTTAAAGGAAATACTGCCATAGCGACTCCTTTCTTCTTTTGAAAAAAGTCCCCTCCGTAGGGCAATGTCATTCAACCAGTCTACCTGCCATTCTGAGCGAAGCCGCAGGCGAAGTCGAAGAATCCGCATCTAAACGGAACGGATCCTTCGACTCACACCGTATTAGCAGCGGTATGATTGCCACCGGCAATCATGATATTAAAAGATTCGCTGCGCTCTGCAACACGCTCAGGATGACATTCTTAACTGAATGATATTGCCCCACAGAGGGAACTGCATCATATTATGTACGGTTATACCACATGCTGGGGTTGATGACTCTGGGATCAATGCCATGGAACGCGTCATGAAGCTTGTCCTGCTGCTCCTGAGACAAAGTGACCGTTTGGTCGAACAGTGCGCAGTTGGCTTCCACATGCTTCACGGTATCGCAGCCCATGACCGCAGTGGTCACACCGGGCACAGACAGCACATGAGAAAGTGCCAGCGCCGCGGGGCTCAGCTGGAATTCCTTGCACAAATCGTTGAATCTGCGCAGACAAGGGAAACAGAAGCTCATCTGGGGATCCAGATCTTCCGGTGTATGGAATACCAGACCCTGCAAGAATACACTGCGGCAGAAGATCATCATACCGGAACGGTTCAGTTTTTCGATACCGCCGTTCTCGATCTGACCCCAATCGAAGATATTCAGAGGGATCTGGGTCGCATCGAAGCCGGATTCGGCAATGACACCGTAATCATGGTAGGAGTAGGCAGAGATAGCGGTCATGCTGCACACGCCCTGCGCTTTCAGGTCATTCAGTGTCTTACCGGCAGTCAAGGGGTCGGTAGCATAATCATCAAAGCCATGGAACATCAGGCAATCGATGGTATCAACGCCCAGGGTTTCCAGGCACTTTTCACTCTGGCGCAGGATATCGTCCCGCAGAGCGGTGGGATTGGATTGGTCAAAGGGGCCGATCTTTGTCACGACCCAAGGCAGCTTTTTCCCCTCGGCACGGCGTTTTGCCAGCCAGCGGCCGATGACCTTCTCAGAATCGCCATAGTTGTTGGCTGTGTCCAGATTATTGACACCCAGTTCCATAGCGGTATCCAGCATATGGAAAGCGGTTTCCTCGGAAGGCTTGTCAGCATCTACACCCAGACCGTAACGCTTACCCAGCTGAACGGTACCCAGAGAAAAGATAGACAGGTCAAGACCTTTTCTATTGACATATTTCATAGATATGTTCTCCCTTTACCAGATGGTCCAGCCGCCGTCCATAACGAGGGTAGCACCGGTGATGTAGTTCGCTGCTTCAGATGCCAAAAATGCCACAGGGCCTTTGATATCATCTTCGTTGGCCCAGCAGCCCAAGGGGCAGTTTTCGATATAAGTTTTCTGGAATGCCTTTTTCAAAGGATCGTCTGCCAATCCGGGACTGTAGCCGCCGGGAGCAATGCAGTTGACACGGATATGATGCTTGCCGTAACGGCCGGCCATGTACTTGGTCATACCCACCATGGCCCACTTTTCCGTGGTATAGTTGATGGGCTGATCGCCCCAGGTTTCCGGATAGAAGGGGAAGTGGGGACAATCCAGACCACGCATAGAACTGATATTGATGATACTGCCGCTTTCAGCGGGCACCATATACTCCAAAACAGCCTGGCTCAGCAGGATCTGTCCATTCAAGTTGGTGTTGGCAGAAGCCTGCAGCTTTTCACGGGTAGCATCGTTCAAAGAAACGTTGTTGCTGCGGTCAACGGCATTGTTGACCAGAATATCGATCTTGCCGTAGCGGGCGACTACATCCTTTACAAGCTGCTTGATGGATGCGTCATCACTCAAGTCAAGAGACATGCCCACTGCGTTATAGCCTTGCTCACGCAGGCCAGCGGCAAATTCGTCGCACTTGGCGCCGTTGCGGGAAGCAATGACGACCGTAGCACCCATTTCGCAAAGGCCGGTGGAAATAGAACCGCCGTAGAGGCCACGGCCACCGGTTACAATAGCTACTTTTCCTTCCAGACTAAACAAATCCTTGGTATGTTTCATGATAGGTTCCTTTCATTTCAAAGGCGGATGTGCTTAGTAAGCCACACCCCAGTAGATCATCTTCTTAGCAGGCTTACCGCAAATGGGGCAGGTATCGCCCAAGTTCTCCTGTGCAAAAGGCATGCAGCGGGAAGACATGCCCGCCTCGTCCTTCATCTTCATTTCGCATTCCAGCTCACCGCACCACATGGTCTTAATGAAGCCACCGTTCTTCTCCTGCAGTTCCTTGGCCTCTTCCAGAGAGTGAGCCTCGTAGATATGGTCGGTCAGATTCTTCTTAGCCTTGGCATACATGCCGTCATGGACATTCTGCAGCTGCTCAGCAACGGCAGCTTCCAGATCTTCCAGCTTGACCACGATCTTCTCGCCGTCGTTTCTGCGAACCAGCACGCACTGGCCGTTTTCCAGATCACGGGGGCCGCACTCCAGGCGCAGGGGCACACCGCGCATTTCGTACTCGGCGCACTTCCAACCCATAGAGTTGTCGGAGTCATCCAGCTTCACACGGACACCGGCAGCGACCAGGCGGGACTTCAGCTCGTTTGCAGCATCCAGAACACCGGGCTTGTGCTTTGCGATGGGCAGAACAACTACCTGTACGGGAGCGATCTTGGGAGGCAGCACCAGACCGTTGTTGTCACCGTGGGTCATGATGATACCGCCGATCAGACGGGTGGAAACACCCCAGGAGGTTTCGTGAGGATTGACCTTCTGGTTGTTCTTATCGGTAAATTCAATGTTAAATGCCTTGGCAAAGCCGTCGCCAAAGTAGTGGGAAGTGCCGGCCTGCAGAGCCTTGCGGTCATGCATCATGCACTCGATGGTGTAGGTAGCTTCGGCGCCGTTGAACTTTTCCTTCTCAGTCTTCTGGCCACGGGTAACAGGCATTGCCAGCACATTTTCGCAGAAGTCCGCATAAACATTCAGCATGGTCTCAGTGAAGTTTTTGGCTTCCTCAGCGGTGGCATGGATGGTATGACCCTCCTGCCACAGGAATTCTCTGTGGCGCAGGAAGGGACGGCTGGTCTTCTCCCAGCGCAGCACGCTGCACCACTGGTTATACTTCATGGGCAGATCCCGGTGGGACTGCAGCACATTCGCAAAATGCTCACAGAACAGTGTCTCGGAAGTGGGGCGAATAGCATAACGCTCTTCCAGTTCATCGCCGCCGCCCATGGTGACCCATGCGCACTCGGGAGCAAAGCCTTCTACGTGATCCTTTTCCTTCTGCAGCAGGGATTCGGGGATCAAAAGGGGCATGTAAACATTCTCGACGCCCTGTTTTTTAAACTCCGCATCCATGATGCGCTGAATATTCTCCCAGATGGCATAGCCATAGGGACGGTAAATAAACACACCCTTAATGGAAGAGTAATCAATGAGCTGCGCCTTCTTGCACACGTCCGTGAACCACTGGGCGAAGTCCACCTCCATATCGGTAATCTGTTCTACTTTCTTATCCTTTGCCATTTTATTTTCCTCCGAATCTTCTCGGTATTTTGTCACACTATATTATAGCACCATTGTCAAGGGTTTGCATAGGATGAATTACATTTTCTGGTTTCCCGGAGGGAGGTCTCACATGACGGAAATAACGCTGTCACTGGAACCGGCTGTGGTTCTTTTTTATAGCAGGATCGCCTGCAGTTTGAACATATCCTTGGAACAGGTGCTGACGGACGCACTATTTAAACTGGCCGGAGAGCTGAGTTTGGAAGCACTGCGTACACAACAATAAATTTACGAAAAACATTGTATTTACTTTGAAAATTTGCTATACTGAAGAAAATACAAGTATACGGAGGTATTTCCATGAAATCCATCCGCGAGATCTACAAGATCGGCAAAGGCCCTTCCTCCTCCCATACCATGGGGCCGGAGCGGGCATGCAAGCTGTTCCGGAGCAATTACCCCGAGGCAGATGCCTTCCGGGTCGTTTTGTACGGCTCTTTAAGCAAAACCGGTATCGGGCACGGCACTGACCGGGTGGTCAGAGAAGTCCTCTCTCCCCTGCCCACTGAAGTCGTATTTTCCAAAGAAGTCCTTGCCGACTCCCATCCCAATACGCTGGACCTGCACGCTTTCAAGGACGGCAAGGAGATCGGTTTCCTGCGGGTTGAATCCGTTGGCGGCGGCGACATCCGTTTCCCGGGAAATAAACGCAGGGACAGTGAAGAAGTATATATTGAGCATTCCTTTGCGGAGATCGCCGATTTCTGCAAATGGCGCTACATTGACAAACTCAGCGATTATGTGGAGCTGAACGAAGGCCCGGATATCTGGGACTTTTTGATGGAAGTCTGGCTGGTGATGAAAAATGCCATTGCCGAAGGTCTGGAAGCTGAGGGCGTTCTCCCCGGCGGTCTGAATGTTCAGCGCAAAGCAAAGTATTTGTATGAACAGGTTCCCCACGAGCAGGTTCCGGCATTGCTGGAATTCCAGACCATTGCCGCCTATGCCTATGCTGTGGCAGAGCAAAATGCCGGCAACGGCACCATCGTTACCGCCCCTACCTGCGGTGCCTGCGGTGTGCTGCCAGCTGTTCTGAAATATGCCCAGGATACCAAGGGCTTTACCGACGAGCAGATCCTGCGGGGTCTGGCTACCGCCGGTATCATCGGCAATCTGACCAAGACCAACGCATCCATTTCCGGTGCGGAAGCCGGATGTCAAGCAGAGATCGGCACAGCCTGTTCCATGGCTGCTGCCGCATTGGCAGAACTGTACGGTCAGAATCTGGATCAGGTAGAGTATGCAGCAGAAGTCGCTATGGAGCATCATCTGGGATTAACCTGCGACCCCATTTGCGGTCTGGTACAAATTCCCTGTATTGAACGCAATGCCGTAGCTGCTGTGCGGGCAATGAACGCCTGCAATCTCAGCTACTTCCTCACCGGCTCCCGGCGAATCAGCTATGATATGGTGTGCCGCGCCATGAAGGAGACCGGTGTGAATCTGGACCACCGTTTCCGGGAAACCAGCGAGGGCGGTCTGGCAAAGCTGTACTCCAGAAGAAGATAACCATTCTACTTTCCCGCGCCGGAACGTCGGTTCCGGCGCGATTTTACATATCCCTCATTTTCTTTATTTTCCTCTTTTCATGGAAGATAAAGAAAAAATACGAGAAAATAAAGAAAAAAAATACCTACCTTTTATGGTAAAATAAACATTGAAGCAGTTAATCTCACCATATCAATATTTGAGAGGTAACGACCATGCTAAAAAAATGTATTTCTAAGGATTGGAAATTCACCGAGTATTTTGGCTATGACGAATTTGTATATGGCTACTCCACAACACAGTACCAAACTGTTGACCTGCCCCATGATTACTTAATCAGCAAAAAGAGAGAGGATATGCCCGGCGGCTCCTGCACCGGTTACTATCCCGTTATCAGAAGCAAGTATGTTAAATATTTAAATTTCGAGCAGAACAAGCACTATGTTCTGGATCTTGACGGTGCCTACATGTGTGCGCACATTTTCATGAACGAAGGGCATCTGGCGTTGCATCCTTATGGCTATACGCCATTTCTCGTAGACCTTACAGAGTATATCGCGCCAAACGTAACAAACAAGCTTGCCATCACCGTCAATCCCCTTCCAGACACATCCAGATGGTATACAGGCTGCGGTATTTACCGTGATGTTTTTTTATGGGAAGGCGGATATATCCGCATTGAGCCCCGGGATATGTTTGTATCCACGATCACGGCAACAGAGGAAAGCGCTGCCCTGCGTTTAAAATATAAGGTAAGCACTGATATTGATACCGATGCCGTGATCCGTTTCTGTGTTAAAGACACTGGCGGGCAAGTAGTCGCATCTGACGAGACTTCTGTAAGTGTACCGAAATCGGGTATTGAACAGGAACATACTCTGCATGTCGAAAATCCCCAATTGTGGGATCTGGACCATCCGAACCTGCATACCTTAACAACCGAGATTGTTGTAGGCGGTCAGGTAATTGATACCACAGAAACTACCTTTGGTATCCGCACGGTTGTTCCGGATGTTGACAAAGGCCTGCTGTTAAACGGCAAACCTGTAAAGCTGATGGGTGGCTGCATCCACCACGATAACGGCGTATTGGGTGCCGCCGCATTCCCTGCCGCAGAGGAGCGCAAGATCCGCCTGTTGAAAGAGGCTGGATTTAACGCCATCCGGGCAGCGCATAATCCCGTTTCCCTCGCCATGCTGGAAGCCTGCGACAGGCTTGGTGTGGCAGTGATGGAGGAAGCCTTTGACTGCTGGAATAAACCAAAGCTAAATGTCAATGATTACAATCTGTTCTTCTCCGATTGGTGCATCCGGGATGTGGCCTACATGGTCCTCCGTGACCGGAATCATCCCTGCGTATTCAGCTACTCCATTGGTAATGAAATCCGTGAAGTTGACGGTCTCAGTGATGCCGGGAGATGGTCTGCAGCACTTTGCGGCGAGATAAAGAAGCATGATGATACGCGCTTCACCACCGCAGGTATCCAACGGCTTTGCGCAATCGTTCATCCGGAAGATTCCGATCCCGATGACTACAAAGCATATATTGACAGCAAGCACGGACACAAGACCATCGACGAAATTGCACAGGCCTGCAGTGCCTTTGAAGAGCCACTGGACGTACCCGGCTTTAACTATTACTACGAAAACTATGTAAATGAGCGTAATCGCAACAGCAAAAAGCCAATGTGGGGTTCTGAAACCCTTACACTGCCACTGTATGATCAGTGGCAGGCGGTTATGGAGAACGACTATGTCATGGGCGATTTTGTATGGACCGCTATCGATAACATTGGCGAAGTTGGCCACGGCAGAGGTTATTGGGTAAGTAAGGAAGAATTTGATAAGCTGCCTCCCCGTTATCCCTGGAGAACCTGTTATCAGGGAGATTTGGATCTTTGCGGCTTCAGACTTCCCAAGTCCTACTTCCGGGAAGCCGTGTGGTATACAGACCGCGCGCCCAGAATTTTCGTAACAAAGCCCGAGCATTACGGAAAGCCCTATACATGTACGGATTGGGGCTGGCAGGATGTATACGAGGTCTGGACCTTTGACGAAAAGTATGTCGGTCAAAAAGTAAAAGTCGAAACCTACACTGACGCGGATGAAATTGTGTGGTTTATCAACGGAAGAGAGATCGGAAGAAGCATTCCAGAAAAGGCAATTGCCTCCCTTGAGACTGTTTATGAAAAAGGCGAATTGATGGCTGTCAGCTACAGGAACGGCACAGAATCCGGCAGATATTCTCTTTATACCACCAACAGCGCATCCCAGATTGTTGTCACCCCTGAAACCAAAGAGTTTCTGGCAGATAACCGCGATCTTTGTTATTTTGATATCTCCATTACCGATGATGCAGGCAGGCTGATCGCGGATGCGCAAAATGAGGTGTTCTGCGAAGTGGCAGGCGGTGAGTTCCTCGGTATCTACAGCGGAGATCCCTGCAATGAAGATCAATTTACATCCAACGCCTGTCACGCTTACAGAGGGCGTGCACTGGCTGTTGTAAGGGCAACAACTCCGGGTGAAGTAACCCTTACTGTTTCATCTAATAATCTAATGGCCGGTACCGGCATAGCACAAGCAAAATAGTACAGCGAATAAAACAAAGAAAGGTTGATTACTTATGAAAGATGTTGTAATTCGAAACACATTGGCAGAGCAGTATATCTGTGGTGCCCGCAAAACATTCCGTACCGGCGTTTTTGAGCACTCTGACTCGGATTCCAAGATGCTCATAGGTCACATTTCCGATATTCACGGAGACCTTCCCCGTTTTAACAACGCCATGGATCTGTTCGCGTACTACAAGCCGGAGTTTGTTGTAAGTACCGGCGACAATGTCTATTGGAACATGAGCGAAGACTACCACTACATAGCCAACGCATTCAGCCAGTTTGATATTCCCGCGTACATTACCATCGGTAACCATGACACATTTATGGACAAGCCCTCCACCATTCTGCCCCGTCACGAATGCGGTGTTCTTCTGCGTAACGAGAACGGTGTTCCCCTCACAAACGAATTTCTGCATCAAACATACGTTGAAGAAATGAAAAACGTCCAGGGCGATGAGGACAAGGCGGGTTACTTTTATGTGGATTTCGAAAAAAGAGGGGTACGCTTGATCGTGCTGAACGATTATGAGTATTACCACGAAAACTGCAAAATCAGAAATAAGTACACGATCCTGGAGAAGCAAAGCAAATGGCTGATTCAGACCTTGACCGATGCCGCAGAAAAGGATTACGGTGTCATCATCGCTGACCACGAAGGCCCCGGCAAAGTGGGTGTCGGCAGCAGTAAGTTCTACCAGAGAGCCCATCCGCAGCCTTGGGGCGTACCTAAATTTGACAACCCCAATACAGATATGATCTGTGACATCGTGGACGCTTTCAAGCATGCCAAAGCCCTTAAGCAGGACTACTACTTCGTAACCAGTGAGCTGACTGTTTCTGTAGATTGCAAATTTGAACGAAACGGTGAGTTCATCGCCTATCTGTCCGGTCACTACCATGGAGATTTCTGCGGTTATCTGGAAAAATACCCGGATCAGTTGACCCTTAACATGCCGTCCTCCTGCTGCCACCTGCCCCATTACCAAAACTATGTCGGCGAAACCGCATCCGACCTACCCAGAATCGCCGGGACGGTAAGTGAAGATTGCATTAACTTCTATATCATCGACAGAAAGAAAAAAGAGCTTACCATCGTACGCGCCGGTGCCAACATCAATGACGAATTGGAGCAGCGGCTTGTGGAAAGGCTGCATTATTGATTTGCAGGTGTTTTGATATTGTCATGGATATGTTTTAAAAGATCATACACAGATATCACCCTTTCGTATTCTATCGCAGTTTTCAAAAAATGACTCGTCCATATTTGCGAAATTCAATTGCAATCCGCTGCAAAGCATGGTATATTTTTACCATCCAAGCCAACGAAATTACGAAAGGATGAAACGCATGAAAGAAGCAAATGTTCCCTTTGCGGAAGCGGTTATTGATTGGGACAAGATTCCCAAGATCGCCATTGACGAAAAGGTTCGGCCCCGGGAATCCCAAGCCACTGCCTTCGCCCAGATCTGCTACACGAAGGATGCATTGCAGGTGCGGCTGACTGCCGACGAGCCGGAGATCCTGCGCATCGAGAATGATCCTCTGGGTATGCCCTGTATGGACAGCTGTCTGGAATTTTTCTTCTGCCCCATGGTGGACGATATCCGTTATTTTAACTTCGAATTCAATCCCAATGCCTGTATGTTCCTGGGGTTTGGCCCCAGCATTGACGATCTGACCCGTCTGATTCCCATTGAGAATCAGAAAAAGGAGCTGTTCGCCCCCGAAGTCAGCTTCCACGAGGGCGGCTGGAGCGTCTGCTTCCGGGTCCCCTATGCATTTATTCGTCGGTTCATCCCCGAATTTACAGCGGAGCCGGGCAAAGCGATTAAGGCCAACTTCTACAAATGCGGCGAGCGGCTGCAACAGCCCCACAGCTTAGCCTGGTGCATGGTGGCCCGGGAAGGAAGATCCATCTTCCATACCCCTCAGCAGTTCGGCACCCTGCATTTCACCTGAATCACATAATCATAACCACCGGCCGTGTGCTGGTGGTTTTCTTTAAGCAGCAAAAGAGAAAACCGGAGTTGCCTCCGGTTTTCTGCGTATGGTAAATCTTTTCTTATTTGGTTTTTCTGTCTGCTGATTACAGTGGGGGCGCACTTATGCGACGCGTGATTCTTCTCTCTGCCCTCTGTCCAAAACAGAGCTTCTCTGGCAACAGTGGGTCAAAGGCTGTCAGAGAGGGCAAACGGATTCCCACGGCCCTAACGGGCCTCGGAATGACAGAATTTTGGTACTCTTTTTGCCTTTTTTCTGCGCTACAAGAATAATGAATTAGCGGCTGGGTGGCTGGTAAACCAGTCATCCAGCCGCCGTTGGTTTAGTAGTTGCTGCTTTTGACTTTAAGACAGAGAATCGTCCTCTGTCTTATATCCGCCTGTCAATCCGTCTTGCCCTGTTGCGCGCCATCCCATACTAGCGACGATTGTTGAATTAGAGTTGTGCCATACCTGCTATTATCCGCAACAGGATCTTTATCTGTGAAAAAGATGATACGGATGAGGCAAAATTCATCGGACACCGCAATCAAAGCAACATCACCGTCACGCTCTGCGGCATACTGTAATACGAAGAGGTTGTAATCTTCTATGCTGCAGCAGAAATTATCGTCATCACATAAACGCTTTTTGATTTCGGTAAAATCTTGTGTGCTGGATTTTATATCGATCGCAAAAATATCACACATCTTTCCATAAATAGGGTTATCGCGAAGCTGGTTATCTACATGGTAAAAATCAACTATTTCGCCAAGGCTATTGTAGTTAATTTGACATAACAGGTTATAAAAATACGATCCTCCCTCAAAGGTGGTATACACATGATCTTTAAAATATTCAAGCCCTTGATGAATATCTGTGGTAGTAATTAGAAATCTGGAAACAATTGGTTCTGCAACTGCATAATAAGCAATAACCAAAAGCAAGACCGCTATTATTGTAACAGCAAACAGAACAGTTCTTTTATGCACATTCGAACGCCTTTTGCAATTTTCTCCATGCATTTTGAGCATACCTGGTAACTCCTTCACAAATGTAGTTAATTATTTTAGCTTCAGAAATCTGCTTCAAAAGATTAATCGGCACAGGCTCTGCATAGCTGGAGACCGCTAAATATTCTAATTTTGAACTAAATTCTCCTTTCAGCAGTATTCCTTGTGCATAGTGCAAACAGTTATTAAAGACAAGATTATACCCATTGTAGTCTGTCCCTGCATACGCTTTTGCTGCATCAACACTAGCCGAAAAGTCACCCTCAATATAAGCAAACTGAATCGTATATTCCAATTCCCCGGCAAGAAGTTTGTTAATCTGATCTTCGTCCACCGACATAAAGCGAATTCTTGCTGTGGATTTATCTGGAAATACTCCCGCATAGTCAGTCATGTACCAATTGCCTTCAGCATCCTGAATATACACAATGGCATGGCCTACTATAGGTAACCCCTCGTCCTCTGACGTATCAACCACATATATGGCGTCTTTGCCAGAATAGTCAAGCGCATTAACTGGATTATTAAGACAATAAACAAACATATTATTACCCAACATACCCTGGCCAGTTGCAAAGAAGGTATCCGCATTGATAAATCTACCCGCAGCAGGATTATAGTATCTACTCTGGAGATAGTAAAGCTGAGTTTCGGTGTCGTAGACATAGCCACGGTAGCGCAAAGGGTTATATTCACCCAAGGTTGCAGCCTTGCTTCCGGTGATGGACAGGATGTTACCCCAGGCATCGTAGGTGTACTCCACTACTACTGCACCGGTATGATCCAGCAGCGCAATGACATCGCCCTGCAGGTTGGTCACATATTGATAGGTAAGATCATTGTACTTGATGAACATCGGCCCGGATGTATCATAGCCGATCCGCATCACATGGTTTTCCTCTGTCGCACCGTCCACGGTCACCACAACGGTGAGGCCGGTCAACTGGCTGCCGTTGTAGACATAGCTGTACTCCCGCTCGGTAACGGAATCCGACAGCTCATAGCTGGTAGTCACGGTCTTACCCTTGCGCAGACCGTCGGAATAGTAGAGGTAATCAACCTCCAGTTCAATGACAGAG
>JAZRKL010000071.1:0-2374 GCA_045646265.1 Faecousia sp. | reverse complement strand
CGGAGTCGAAGAATCCACTCTTTAGGATGCGGATCCTTCGACTCCCTCCGATTTGTAGCGGTATGATTGCCACCGGCAATCATTACATTAGAAGATTCGCTGCGCTCTGCAACACGCTCAGGATGACACGGAAACTTGGTGGGTGGTGTGCTAAACGATCATTTACATGATCATCCACATTGGAGGTGATTCCTTGGAACTAAAGCATACCGCTGTCCGTACAGGGCGGCTGTCTTCCTTTCTGAAAGACGAACTGCATATGTCCTCCGGACTCATCAACCGTCTGAAATGGCAAAACCGGATTCTGGTCAACGAAAAACCGGAGCATAACGACTACGCGGTACAACCGGGAGATGTGATCACGGCCCTCCTGGACGATCCACAGCCGGAATATCCGGCCCAGAACGGCCCTCTGACCATCCTTTATGAAGATGAACATCTGCTGGCCGTAGATAAACCTGCAGGTATGCTCATTCATCCTTCCCGTTCCAAGCTCACCGGAACGCTGGCAAATTATGTGCTGGGTTATTATCAACGGACCGGACAGAGCTGTGCATTCCACCCGTTGACCCGTCTGGACCGGGACACCTTTGGTATCGTACTGTTGGCCAAAAACGCGCATATTCACACCCTGCTCCAGGCTTCCCCTGTACGCAAGACTTACCACGCACTGGTCTACGGCAGTCCGGAAGCCGGCAGCGGTTTGATCGATGCACCCATTGCCCGTATGCCCCTGCCCAGTTTGCTGCGGTATGTCCATCCGGAGGGCAAACCCTCCGTCACCGAATATCGGGTATTGGAACGAAAAGAAGAATTATGTAAACTAGAACTCTGCCCCGTCACCGGGCGCACTCATCAGTTGCGGGTTCATTGCGCCCACATGGGTTTCCCTATTTTGGGTGATCCCCAGTACGGAAGTGACGCATCCCGAGCCTACTCAGAAAAAAGAAATATAGAGCATCAACTGTTGTGTGCCAAAACGCTGGTGTTTCCCCATCCGGTCACAGGCAACAACATGCGGATTTATTCCAATATGGATATTTTAACTACACAGTTCGTTCCATAATTGTTCTTGTCAAATTCACTATAGGCAATACCGGAAAGAGCGACATTTTTTGGAAGCCAAAGGGGAATTTTTGTTTTCTCGGATATTGAAAAATGGTGAATAATAAGATAGAATGAAGAGTAGTTTTTGAAATTTACTTCACATTTGGGAGGAATATACATGTCCAATAATCTGAGACCCGAATCCATGGAGCGTATCACCAATTTTGAACTGGCCAATGCTTTTATCGACGAGCAGGTAAAGCTGGTTCGTGAGCAGGTTGGCGACAAGAAGGTTCTGCTGGCTCTGTCCGGCGGTGTTGACTCCTCTGTTGTCGCGGCCCTGTTGATCAAGGCCATCGGCAAGCAGTTGGTCTGCGTCCATGTCAACCACGGCCTGATGCGCAAGAACGAGTCCGAAGGTGTTATCACGATGTTCAAGGATGGCCTGGATGCCAACCTGATCTATGTCGACGCTACTGACCATTTCCTCGGTCTGCTGGCCGGTGTTTCTGACCCCGAACGCAAGCGCAAGATCATCGGCAAGGAATTCATCACCGTCTTTGCTGACGAAGCCCGGAAACTGGAAGGCATTTCTTTCCTGGCGCAGGGTACTATCTACCCCGACATTCTGGAATCCATCAAGGCTGCCGAGGGCAAAAAGGCTGTTAAGTCCCACCACAATGTTGGCGGTCTGCCCGAAGATTTGCAGTTCGAGCTGGTGGAGCCTATCAAACTGCTGTTTAAGGATGAAGTCCGTGTAGTTGGTGAAGCTCTGGGTCTGCCCCATAATATGGTCTACCGTCAGCCCTTCCCCGGCCCCGGTCTGGGTGTCCGCTGCCTGGGAGCCATCACCCGTGACCGTCTGGAAGCTCTGCGGGAAGCCGATGCTATTCTGCGTGAAGAGTTCGAAAAGAACGGCCTCAGCGAAAAGGTCTGGCAGTACTTCATCGCTGTGCCCGATATCAAGAGTGTCGGTGTCAAGGACGAAAGCCGCTATGAAGGCTGGCCCGCCATCATCCGTGCCGTCAACACCAAGGATGCCATGACCGCCACCATTGAAGAGATCCCCTATGCCCTGCTGCACCATATCACCTATCGCATCACCCATGAGGTAGAGGGCATCAACCGTGTCTTGATGGACTTGACCCCCAAGCCCATCGGCACCATCGAGTGGGAATAAATCAGCTGAAATCGGGCAACCCAGTCTATCCTACAAACGCCGAAAAAGGGCAAGAAAAGATATTCTGAGAAAGCCCAAGACTAGATAAGAAATAAAGACCTTGTGAAGCACACATTCACCGTGCTTCATAAGGTCTTTTTTTATTCT
>JAZRKL010000070.1:0-30897 GCA_045646265.1 Faecousia sp. | reverse complement strand
CAAGGGTATTCTGCACAAGAATACTGCTGCCCGCAAGAAGAGCAGCATGACCCTGCATCTGAACAAGATGGCCTGATTTCTCTGAAAATATCTCCTTTCGGGTGTTGAACCTGAAAGGAGTTTTTTCATTTTATCCCGTAGACAACTGTATTTCTACCGCAAATGATCATTCAGCTGAGCAGCAGTCTAAAACGCATGTCATTCTGAGCGACCCGGAGCATAGCGGAGGGGAGTCGAAGAATCCGTTCTCCTATGGGACAATCTCTGTAATTGCAGCATTTTAGGAATGCGGATCCTTCGACTACGGGCTTCGCCCTCCGCTCAGGATGACACAGCAATTTAGTAGCTGCTGCACTAAACGATCATTTATATTTACACACTCCCCTTGCACAGCAACGAATGTACTAGTATAATACAATAAATATATGATAATGTAGGTGAGACGATGGCGAAGCTCGGCGATCCCGTAACCATATTAAAAGGCGTTGGTCCTACCAAGGCCAAGCAGTTGGCCCAACTGAATATCTTTACCCTACAGGATTTGATTTGTCACTTTCCCCGGGGGTATGAGGACAGGACGAAGCTTCTGACCATCAGCCAATTGGAGGTAGACCGGCCAGCCTGCTTCAAGGCCATGGTTATGAACACTCCCCGCACCTCCCATATCCGTAAGGGTCTGGATATTACCAAAGTCCAGGTAGCCGACCATACGGCACGGCTGACCCTTACCTTCTTTAATCAGAAATTCACCACAGAGCAGCTGCAGTACGGAAAGGAATACATTTTCTATGGGGCTGTTTCGGGAGATTTCATCGGCTATAATATGACATCCCCTGTCTTTGAACCATTGGACGCGCCGCCGGTGACCACACGGCGGATCCTGCCCATCTATCCTTTGACCGCGGGACTTTCCAATGCCGCAATACTGAAAGCCATCCGGCAGGCTCTTTCTATCTGCGATCCTCCGGAAGAGATCCTGCCCCTTGCCCTGCGGCAGCAATACGGCATTCTGGGGGCAGACCGGGCCTATTATGCCATTCATGAGCCGACCACCATGGAAGAAGCGGAACTGGCCAAAAAGCGGCTGGTTTTTGAAGAGTTTTTTATTTTTTCCGCGGGGCTGGCACTGATGCGTGCCGCCAGAAGTCAGGTGAAAGTCGCCCCTTACGCAAACTGCGATCTCGCAGCCTTCTACGCACAGCTCCCCTTTCGGCTCACCGGTGCCCAGACACGGGCCATTGAGGAGATCCAAAAAGATCTGCAGCGGGGCACCTCTATGAACCGGCTGGTGCAGGGCGATGTGGGCAGCGGCAAGACCATGGTCGCCGCTGCAGCGGCTTACCTGTGCATCCGAAACGGCCGTCAGGCCGCCTTTATGGCTCCTACGGAAATTTTGGCCGAACAGCATTATGCGTCTCTGGGACGGCTCTTTTCTCCCCTGGGGATCCGCACGGTACTGCTCACCGGTTCCATGACAGTAAAGGAAAAGCGCCTTGCCCGGGAAGCCATTGAAAACGGCGAAGCCGATCTGATTATCGGTACCCATGCACTGCTGTCCGACACCACCACCTTTGCCAATCTGGGTTTGGTGATCGCTGACGAGCAGCACCGCTTCGGTGTTGCCCAGCGCAGCGCTCTGTCCGCCAAGGGCAATGATCCCCACCTGTTGGTCATGTCCGCTACCCCCATTCCCAGAACATTGGCCCTGCTGATGTACGGCGATTTGGAAGTATCCATTATCAACGAACTGCCTCCCGGACGGGAACCGGTAGCTACCTTCCTGGTGGGAGAATCTATGCGCGCAAGGATCAATGCCTTTATCCGCAAGCAGGCGGCAGAAGGTCATCAGTGCTATGTGGTCTGCCCCGCAGTGGAAGAGGCGGAGGAGCTGAATATCAAAGCCGCTGAGACCTGGGCACAGACCCTGCAGCAAACAGTGTTTCCGGATTTGCGGATAGCGCTCCTCCACGGACAGATGAAAGGCAGCGAAAAGGATGCAGTGATGACGGCCTTTGCCCGGGGAGAAGCGGATGTGTTGGTAGCCACCACCGTCATTGAAGTCGGTGTGGATGTGCCCAATGCCACGCTGATGGTCATTGAGGACGCTGACCGGTTTGGTCTTTCCCAGCTGCACCAGCTTCGGGGCCGGGTAGGCCGGGGCAAAGCAAAAAGCTTCTGTATACTGACAACACACAATAAAAATGAACAAACTCTGACCCGTCTGAAGGCTCTGTGCAAAACCACCGATGGCTTTAAAATTGCGGAAGAAGACCTGGCACTGCGAGGCCCCGGCGATTTCTTCGGTTCCCGACAGTCCGGTCTGCCTGCCTTCCGGGTGGCAAGCCTAAGCTGCGATCTGGAAACGTTGAAACAAGCACAAAGCGCTTCCGCCGCATGGATCGATGCCCACGGCAGTGATGATACCGCCGAAGCAAAGGCTCTGCGAGACCGGATCTCAGACCTTTTCCTGCGTAGCCAGGGTACCATGAACTGACATCCGCTTTTCAATCGCTGCCTATATATCTTGCATTTTTTGTCGAAGATGCTATAATAGCTTCACAATACACAAAAGGAGGCAACCCCGTGAAAAAATCTATGCTTATCATTTTGATCGTTCTTTGCGCCCTTTTGCTGGCCAGCTGCTGCAAGCATGAGGTTTGGAACGACGCCAATTGTGAAACCCCCAAAACCTGTGCTGAGTGCGGCGAAACAGAAGGTGAACCTCTGGGTCACACTTGGGTGGACGCTGCCTGTGAAACTCCCAAGACCTGCTCCGTATGTCAGAAAACCGAGGGTGCTGCCCTTGGCCACAACTGGGCAGACGCTACCTGCGAAAACCCCAAGACCTGCCAAAGATGCAGCCTGACCGAGGGTGAGGCTCTGGGTCACACTTGGGAAGAAGCCACCACCGAAGCACCGAAAACCTGCACTGTATGCGCCAAGACCGAGGGCGAACGGATCATCACCGATGCCCGCTTCACCACCGCTGCATGTAAACCCCTCTTCGGCCGTTGGGAATTCTCTATGCAGTTTGGCGGTGATATGATGGAAATGGAGGGCTTTACCGGTTATCTGGATGTTAATCTCTATATGGATTTCTCCAACGACGGCAAGCTCACAACATCTGTAGAGGCAAAAGAATGTGACGATTTTGACACACTGTTAACGCAGTACATGGTGGATTTGTTCTACAAGGAATGTTCCGCTCAGGGTGTCGGCAAAGCAGCCGCTGATGCCGAAATGAAGGCAACTTACGGTATGACTACGGAAGAATACTTTGAAACCGTTGCAAAGAGTGTCGATTTCGCAGCCATGGTTAACGACATGAGCGAAGAAGGTGTCTACTATGTCAATGGTGATACCCTGTATACTGCCGATACATGGAAGAAAAATATGAACGCCGTACCTTTCCGGTTTGAGGGTGAAACCCTGATCGTAGAGGGTATTACAGAGTCCCTGGGCGCAGCGGAAGGACGTTTTACCCGTGTTCCGGACAGTGAAACCTAAGTAAATTCCTGTTTTACTTAAAACTTTTTTAACATTTCCCATGAAAATTGGCGGTTCTTGCCAATCTTCATGGGAAATGTTTTTGTGTTTTCGTGGAAAATTAAAAAATAGGTTGTATCTTGCTTCAAAATGATGTAAAATATTATTCGTGATAAAATGCTTAGACTATGTCAACATATAAACGGAGGAATTTCTCATGGAAAAACCCATTGTATTAGTAATCATGGACGGTGTTGGCAAGGGTGACGGCGGCAGCGGCGACGCTGTTGTGGTTGCAAAGACACCTACTCTCGACAACCTGCTGGCTACCTGTCCCCATACTTACCTGAAGGCTCACGGCACCGCTGTCGGTCTGCCCAGCGACGAGGATATGGGCAACTCCGAAGTGGGCCACAACGCACTGGGCTGCGGTCAGGTCTACTCTCAGGGTGCTAAACTGGTTGGTGAAAGCATCGAAAACGGTTCTCTGTATGTTTCCGAAACCTGGAAGGCTCTGGTTGCCAATGCTGAGGGTAAGGCCCTGCATTTCATCGGCCTGCTGTCCGACGGCAACGTCCACTCCAACATCGCTCACCTGATTGCCCTGCTGAAGCAGGCAAAGTTCGAAGGTGTCAAGAAGGCCTACTGCCACATTCTGCTGGACGGCCGTGATGTTCCCGCTACCTCCGCTCTGGAGTACGTTGGTCAGCTGGAAGATGTTCTGAAGGAACTGAACACCGAGGGCTGTGACTATGCCATCGCTTCCGGCGGCGGTCGTATGGTGGTCACCATGGACCGTTACGAAGCCAACTGGGGCATGGTGGAAAAGGGCTGGAGAACCCACGTCCAGGGTGAAGGCCGCATGTTTGCTTCCGCTGCCGAAGCCATTGAGACCTACCGCGCAGAGACCGGCTGCATCGACCAGGATCTGCCCGCATTCGTGGTCGCCCGTAACGGTGAGCCCGTGGCCAAGATCGCAAACGGCGACAGCGTCATCCTGTTCAACTTCCGCGGCGACCGCGCTCAGGAGATTTCCCTGGCCTTCGACCGCAAGGACTTTGATAAGTTTGACCGTCCCGGCTACGAGGGTGTTATGTTCGCAGGTATGCTGCAGTACGACGCTGACCTGAACATCCCCGAAAACTACCTGCTGCAGCCTCCCGTCATCAAGAACACTCTGACCGAGGTTCTGTGCGAGGCTAACATCCACGAGTACGCTGTTTCCGAGACGCAGAAGTACGGCCATGTGACCTATTTCTGGAACGGCAACCGCTCCGGCAAGATCCGCGAGGATCTGGAAGTTTACGAGGAGATCCCCTCCGATGTGATTCCCTTTGAGCAGGCTCCCGCAATGAAGTCCAAGGAGATCACCGAGAAGATGGTCGCTGCCATGGCTTCCAAGGAGTTCCAGTTCCTGCGCTGCAACTTCCCCAACGGCGACATGGTGGGCCACACCGGCGTTATGGACGCTGTTGTTTACGCTATGGAGTGCGTCGATAACGGTCTGAAGGCTATCATCGAGGCTGCCGACAAGTACGGCTACACCGTGCTGATCACCGCTGATCACGGCAATGCCGACCAGATGACCGAGACCAAGAAGGGCAAGACTTCCGTCCGTACCGCCCACTCTCTGAATCCCGTTCCCTTCATCATCTACGACAAGGATCACAACTGGACCGTAAAGGAAGGCGCTTACGGCCTTGCCAATGTGGCTCCCACCGTTGTCAAGATGATGGGCCTGAGCGCTCCTTCCTGCTGGGAAGACAGCATGGTTTAATCCCCCCAATTTCTGTTAGGAGGTACCGATTATGATCCAGCACAACAATGAAAGCGGCACCGTAAATGTCAGCACCAATGTCTATACCGATATTGCCGGCACTGTTGCTTCCAACTGCTTCGGTGTAAAGGGCATGGCCGCCCGCAGCGTCAAGGACGGTGTTTACCATCTGCTGCGCAAAGAATCCGTTTCCAAGGGTGTTCATGTGACTCCCAACGACGACGGCACTATTTCCATTGATCTGCACATCATCGTAGACAACGGTGTCAATCTGACCAGCGTCGGCGAGAGCATCATTTCCCGTGTCCGCTATGAGGTCAATAAGTATACCGGCACCCAGGTTCGGGATGTCAATGTGTATATTGACTCCATGATGATCGATTAACGGAGGTAGCGACCATTGAGACAGACAATTAACGGCGCGGATCTGCGCAGAATGATCATCAGCGCAGCCGCATCCATTGAGTTAGGCAAGCAGGCTCTGAACGACCTGAACGTCTTCCCTGTTCCCGACGGTGACACCGGCACCAACATGTCCATGACCATCAATGCCGCTGCCGCTGACCTGCGGAAAGTAGAAGACCCCAGCCTGGAAAAGGCTGCCTCCACTGCCGCTTCCGCCATGCTGCGTGGCGCCCGGGGCAACTCCGGTGTTATCCTTTCTCTGCTGCTGCGCGGCATTTCCAAGAAGCTGAAGGGTTGCACCGAGTGTGACGGCGTTCTGTGGGCCGAGGCTCTGCAGGAAGGTGTTGATGCCGCTTATAAGGCAGTTATGAAGCCCGCTGAAGGCACCATTCTGACCGTTTCCCGTCTGGCTGACGCCAAGGCGAGAGAAGCAGACAGAGAGAATAATTTCATTGAATTTGTCCAGGAGGCTGCCATTGAGGAAGCCAAGGTAGCACTGGCCAACACTGTCAACCAGAACCCTGTTCTGAAGAAGGCAGGTGTAGTGGATGCCGGCGGCAAGGGCTGGCTGTTGGTTCTGGAAGCCATGCTGTCCTCTCTGCAGGGCGACGATGTGGTGATTCCCGAGGGTTTTGACACCACTGAGACCAAGGAGTCCGCCAATTTCGACCAGTTTGACACCGACGATATTACCTTTACCTACTGCACCGAGTTCATCATTGACCGTGAAAACGACAATGATCCCGATAAGCTCCGTGAATTCCTGTCAAGTCTGGGCGACAGTCTGGTTCTGGTGGATGACGATGAGATCATCAAAGTCCATGTGCATACCAATGATCCCGGCAAGGCTCTGCACGAAGCTATGGACTACGGCAGTTTCATTACTGTCAAGATCGAGAACATGCGCCTGCAGCATACCGAAAAGGTCATGAGTGAGCAGGAGATTGCCCCCAAGATCGCCGAGCCCGAAAAGCCCATTGGTGTGGTCTCCGTCTGCGCCGGTGACGGTCTGGCAGATGTATTCATGAATCTGGGTGTTGATGGCATTATCTCCGGCGGCCAGACCATGAATCCCAGCACTCAGGATATTCTGGAGGCTGTCAACAAGGTTCCCGCTGAGACCGTGTTTGTACTGCCCAATAACAAGAACATCATCATGGCTGCCCAACAGGTCGCGGGTCTGACTCCCAAAAATGTAGTCGTCATTCCCAGCAAGACCGTTCCCCAGGGTATCACAGCCATGCTGAGTTTTAACCCCGACGGCAGCGTTGAGGAAAACACCGAGGCGCTGACCGAGGCGCTGGGCATGGTGGACACCATGCAGATCACCTATGCCGCCCGCAACTCCGACTTTGATGGCTACCTGATCCACGAGGGTGACTATCTGGCCATTGCCGGCAGCGGTCTGTTTGGCACCAGCCGTGACATTAAGGTTCTGCTGCGCTCCCTGGCTGAGAAGGTTCGTGATGACGGCAGAGAATATATCACCATCTACTACGGCGAAGATATCCAGGAGAAGCATGCCCAGAAGGCCGCTGACCTCTTTGCGGAAATCTGCCCCGATGCGGATGTCAATCTGATCCGTGGCGGTCAGCCTGTTTACTACTATCTGATTTCCGCTGAATAATCATACAAACTGAATGTAGGGGCGTGCATTGCACGCCCGCTGGGACGGTAATCCGTTTTTGCGGGCGGCCAATGGCCGCCCCTACAGTGTTTTTCCGTCTGTTGGTGGGTATTTGCCCCGGTTTTTTCATATACTATCCTCCGTAGGGAGGTGGTTTTATGAAAGAGTTGCCGAAAGGCGGCCTATTCGGAACGGTTTGGAATTACTGGCTGCAAGTCCGGGAACTCCGCATTCCCCTCCACGCAGCCAACACCAGTTTTTTTCTGATACTGTCTGTGTTTCCGGCTTTGGTGCTCATATTAGGCATCTTAAGCTATACCACGCTGGATGTGCATAACCTTTTAGGATTGCTGGAAGGATTTCTCCCCGGAGCGTTGCTGCCCGAAGCGGAGTTTCTGATCATCAACACCTACGAAAATACCAACAAGGCCGTGGTTGGCATTTCCGCCGTCACCGCCCTCTGGTCCTCCAGCCGTGGGATCTACGGCCTGTTGACAGGACTCAATACCATCTATCAGGTGCCGGAAAATCGGGGATATCTGCGGGTACGGCTGATCAGCGTCTTCTATACCTTTGGTTTTCTTCTGGTTCTTCTTTTAACATTGGTGCTGCATGTGTTCGGTACAGGATTGGTCAAATTCTTGTCCGAATCCTCTGTACCTATCCTGCGGTTTCTGACAAGCGTTGTAGATCTTCGCTTTTTCCTGCTGGTCTTTCTTCAAACGGCACTGTTCACCGCCATGTTCATGGTGCTGCCCAACCGGAAAAATTCTCTGGGCGACAGCCTGCCCGGGGCATTTCTTTCCTCCATTGGCTGGTTGGTCTTCTCCCATTTGTTTTCTCTGTACGTGGAGCATTTTCCCGCTTACGGCCATATCTACGGATCGGTTTATGTGGTGGCACTGACTATGCTGTGGCTGTATTTCTGCATCAGTATTGTTTTCTACGGTGGTGTGCTGAACCGCCTGCTGATGGAAGATTGATAAATATTGCAAAAACCTATAGGTTTTCGCAAGTCTACACATATCCCAGTAAAGGTCGTGTTACTTTCTTGTCGCCGAACAAGAAAGTAACCAAAGAAGTCGGCATAGGGGAGGAACTGAGTTCGTTGCTCCCGCACTCAAAGCCGTCCCTCCCCTATGTACCCCTCCCGCGCGCACTTACGATGGTGCAGTATAGGTTATCTATCGCTGTTTTGGTCGTGCCGGCAGGAAAGAAGGTTGCTCGCAAGCACATGGAAACGGAAGTGCTGTAGTGTTCAGTTTCGGGTGTCCGAATTCCCCAACGCGCCATCTTATTGGCGGCGGGGGGATTCTTAAGGGGGAGCGATGCGAGCGCCGCCGGTGGCGGATAAAGCGAGCTGAGCGAGTGGCAGCGGTCGACAGATGAGGAAGGCGTTCACGCCGACGAAGATGCCGGGCACCGCAACAGGACAGCATTTGCTCGAAGCAATAGATAAGGTATGATTGCCACTGGCAATCATTACATTAGAAGATTCGCTGCGCTCTGCAGCACCCTTAAGCCGGCTTCTTTCCTCCCTTTCTTGCCGGAACAAGAAAGGGAGCCCGCCGGGAGACATGCCGCAATAGCAGCTTTGCGAAAACCTACACTTTTTTATAAATAACACAAAAAGTTTACTGTATATTCATAAACATTCCCTATGATGAAAAAATGGGAGGAGGTATTGCTGTGTTTGGATATGTAACCGCCAATATGAAGGAGCTGTCAAAAGAGCAGCGGCTTCGCTACAATGCGGTATACTGCGGCATTTGCCGGGGAATCCGCACCAGCGCCTCCCAAACCGCCCGGTTGGGGCTGAGTTACGATATGGCCTTTCTGGCATTGCTGCTAATGAGCCTGTATGAACCGGAGGAAGAAACCGGCGACCGTGCCTGTATGCTCCATCCTTTTCAAAAACGTGCATGGGTGGATAACGAATATGTCCGCTACGCGGCCGATATGAATGTGGCGCTGGCCTACTACAACGCACAAGATGATGTGCAGGATGACGGAAGCCTTTTGGCAAGGGGCATGATGGGTGTATTTGGCAAGGGTCTTGAAGCCATACATGAAAAATACCCCCGGCAATGTCAGGCCATGGCGTATTGTATTGGGGAGCTTCACCGTCTGGAAAAAGAAAATTGCGCCAATCCTGATCTGCCAGCCTCCTGCTTCGGCGCGTTAATGGCTGAGCTTCTTGTGTACCGGGAGGACTTCTGGGCGGATACTCTTCGGCAAATGGGTATGGCCCTGGGCCGGTTTATCTACTTAATGGACGCGGCGGCAGACTACCGCCGGGACATGAAAAAGAACAAATACAATCCGTTTCTCGCTATGGGGACCGGTGATGATATTGCCAAGTGGGAGCAGTACCTGGTGCTGGAAATGGCACGGTGCACCGAGATGTTTGAAAAGCTTCCCCTGGTACAGGACAAGCCGCTGCTGGATCTGATCGTTTACAGCGGTGTTTGGATGGAATTTGAGAGATTGCGCGCCAAGCGCAAGGAGGGAAAAACATGATCCACGATCCCTATCAGGTGCTGGGTGTCAGCCGGGACGCATCGGATGATGAGATCAAGCGGGCCTACCGGCAGCTGGCTAAGAAATACCACCCGGACCGCAATCCGGGTGATGCGGAAGCTGCCCGAAAAATGCAGGAGATCAATGCGGCCTACGAGCAGATCAAAAATCCGGAGAAGGCTTCCCAGCAGAACCGCTCCCAGAGCGGCTACGGCAGTTATGGCGGTTACGGTTACGATCCCTTTGGCGGTGCATGGCAGCAGCAGGAGCGGCAGCAAACCGGAGATTCTTATCAGACTTCCGCATATCAGTACATCCGTTTTGGCCGCTACCAGGAGGCGATCAACACCCTCAACAATTCTACCCAGCGTAATGCCCGGTGGTATTACCTCAGCGCATTGGCCAATCATGGCGCAGGCAATCGGGTAACCGCTCTGGAGCATATCAAGCGAGCCGTGTCTATGGAGCCGGATAACTACGAATATCTGGCTGCGCTGGAACAGATGGAGCAGGGCGGCACTGCCTACCGGCAGCAGGCCGGTAATTACCGCACCTGGGGCATGCGGGCCTCGCCATGCGCATCCTTATGCCTTTGCTATTTCTTGCAGCTTTTTTGCTGCCGTGGCAGATTCTTCTGCTGTTGACATCCCTTTATTTGCGTGGTATAATCCTTACGACAATTTGATAACCCTGTGCGTGGCCCCTTTGGCGATGAACCACTGAGGGCTTAACAAGATAATCGGGTGTGAATCCCGAACGGTACCGCCGCTGTATATACAGGGCATGCTTCTTTTGGCGAAAGCCAGTCACTGAGACAATCGGGAAGGCAGAAGCATGCGGAGGACGCAGCCCTCAACTGTATGAGTCAGAAGACCTACACATAGGATTCTCCCTTTGCCTGCGCGTTTATGGGCAAAGTGCTTTGTCGCAGAAAAACGGCTGCGGCACCTACATTAGGTGCCGCAGCCTTCATTGTTTTTAGGAGGAAAATGTATGAAAAACAAAAAAACCGTTCTCGCTGTTATTGCTTTGGTAGCCGTTATCGCAATTTTTGCCGGTGTCTATTTTGCTACCCGGCCGGAAGCCAGCCAGGGTTCCAAGGCTATCACCGTGACCGTTGTTCACGCCGACGGCAGCAGCAAAGATTTTGAATACCGCACCGATGCTGAAAAGCTGGGCGCATTTTTGGAGGAGAAGGGACTGATTGAATCCAAAGGCGCGGACGAAGGTATGTTCCACACCGTTGACGGGGAAAAAGCCGATTGGAATGTAAACCAAAGCTACTGGGCATTCTATATTGGCGAAGATTATGCCATAACAGGCATTTACGATACGAATATTACCGACGGTGCCGTCTATAAGCTGGTGTATACCCTTGGATAAGTTAAAACCTACCTTACGGGAGATTGCCCTCTTTGGTATTCTGGGGGCACTGACCTTCGGTGCCAAGGTCGCTATGAGTTTTTTGCCTAATATCGAGCCGGTATCCCTGTTCGTTATGCTGTTTATGGTGGTGTTCGGCTGGAAGGCGCTGTATCCCATTTATCTGTATGTGCTGCTGGAGATCCTGTTCTACGGTATTCAGCTATGGAATATCAATTACCTGTATGTGTGGGTCATTCTGGCGCTGGGTGCATGGATGCTCCGGAAGTCTGAAAATCCCGTGTCCTGGGCGCTGCTCAGCGGTGTCTTCGGTCTGCTCTTTGGTGCGCTGTGCGCCCCGGTCTACCTGTTCTCAGGCGGTTTAGGGTTTGCGGTCAGCTGGTGGGTATCGGGAATTCCCTTTGATCTGCTGCACTGTGCCGGTAATTTTGTCATGGCGCTGCTGCTGTTTATGCCCCTGCGCCGCCTGCTGGAAAAGCTATATCATAAGTAAATCATACCTGCCCAAAGAAAGCTGCGGCTTTGGGCAGGTATTTTCTTTATCTTCCGAAGAATAATCTTTTACTGACCGGGACAGAATCAATCTATAGGACCCACCAATGTACCGGGCCGTTCCCGAAACGCAGAAAGCACCTCTACGGTGATTCCATGTTTCTGCGCCAGTTCCACACTCCGGTCGTGGAGCACTTGGGCACCGTCGGCGATCAGCCTCAGCATTTTCTCATAGGAGATTTTTTCATATCGAACCGCATTGGGATACTGTCGGGGATCCCGGTCATAGACCCCATCTACATCCGTATAGATCTGGCACAGATCCGCATGTAAAAACGCTGCCAGTGCCACCGCAGTGGTATCGGAGCCGCCACGGCCCAGTGTGGTAATATCCCCCGCGCCGTTAATGCCCTGAAAACCTGCCACCACCACGATCTTTCCCTTTTCCAGTTCCCGCTGTATCCGGCGGTCACCAAGCTCCTTAATTTTCGCGTTTCCGTAGACTCCGTCCGTCCAGATCCCGGCCTGCCATCCGGTGAGGCTTACCACGGGATAGTCGAAATTCTCGATTGCCATTGCCATCAGACCGGCAGACATCTGCTCTCCGGCAGACATATAGGCATCCATCTCCCGGAAAGAACCCCTGGGATTAATATTTTTGGCTTTTGTGATCAGTTCGTCAGTGGTATGCCCCTGGGCCGACACCACGACAACCACCCGATTGCCCTTTCTGGCCAGTTCCACTGCCCGCCGGGCAGCAGCTGCTATCTTTTCCCCATCTGCCAGAGAGGTTCCTCCGTACTTTTGCACGATCAGCATACCGATCACCCCAGCGCATTCTATGACCCAAGGCAGCAATCTGTGCTGAAAGAAGGCGAAAAAAGTGCCGCGGACATTTCCGCGGCACCGATGATATGAAATTATCCCGCCAGGACCTCTGCCTTGATCACACCGCTGCACTGGGAAAGCAGCCGCAGCAGCTCATCCGGAGTCCCCAGCATACCGGAGGTCTCCGCCGTAATGGTCACCAAAGCGCAGCCACCGGAAGGGATTGTCTGGTTAATGGTCAGAATGTTGGCAGCCTGCTCCGCAAAGGCCCTCAGGATCCCGGATAAAACACCCGGCTCGTCATGGAGCTTCAGCTGATAGGTAAGGATACGGCCGATCATCATATTGTGAAAGGGCATTACCGTATCCCGGTACTTATAGAAAGCGCTACGGCTGATACCGGTCATGCGGGCAGCCTCGTTTACGGTAGCCACTTCACCGGTGGACAGCAGACGCTTTGCCTCTGCCACCTTTAAAAACACTTCCGGTAAAGCAGCCGCTTCTACGATGTAATACTTAGGTTTACTGGCCATAGCAACCTCCCAAAGCAGACGACCTTTCGTCAGTTCTATACGATCATTTTTATTTTACCATAAGTCCCACAAAATGCAACCCGGAAAGGAGGAAAAAATGCTGAATCTTAACAAAAAAAGTCTTGCCCTTCTGTTTGTGGGCTTCCTGCTGATCTGGCTGACGGTAAAATATCTGTTTCCCGTTCTTCTTCCTTTCCTTCTGGGAATCCTCCTTGCCTTTGCGGCGGAACCCATGGTAAAGCGGTTATCGAAAAAAATCCCCCGCCCAGCCGCGGCAGCCGTTGGTGTATCCGCTACGCTGATCCTGCTGATCTGTGTTCTGGTGCTGCTGACCGCGGCGCTTGTGCGGGAGTTGGGTCTGCTGGCAAACGCTCTGCCGGATCTGGGGCAAGCCGCGCAGGGCGGTCTGCTGGCTTTGGAAGGCTTTCTCCTACGGCTGTCCGATAAAATGCCGCCCGGTATCCGTCCCCTGTTAGTGCAAACCGTTACGGGTTTTTTCAGCAACGGTACAGCCATTTTGCAGCAGCTTCTGCAGCGACTTACGCCATTGGCTTCCTCTATATTAGGCTGGATTCCCGGCAGCGCCATCGCCCTGGGCACCGGCATTCTATCGGCCTTTATGGTATCTGCCCGCCTTCCCAAGCTCAGGCAGTGGCTGCAAAATCTGCGCTCCACCACCCGATTGAATCAGTACCTGCCCATGGTAAAGCAAGTCAAAACGGCACTGGGCGGGTGGCTGAAAGCCCAGCTAAAACTGATAGCGCTGTGCTTTTTGATCGTAGGCGTTGGACTCATGTTGCTGCGGGTTCCCTATGCGCCCATCTGGGCATTCCTCATTTCCCTGGTGGATGCTATCCCGGTTCTGGGTACCGGAACCGTTCTGATTCCATGGAGTCTGATCTGCCTTCTGCAGGGTCAATCTGTGAAAGCCATCGGCCTTTTGGGCATCTATGTGGTTGCGCTGCTGTCACGAAGCATTCTGGAACCCCGTCTTGTGGGCAAACAATTAGGGTTAGATCCGCTGGTGACGCTGATTGCCCTATATATTGGCTTTCAAATTTGGGGAATCGGCGGTATGCTTGTTTCTCCCATGGTCTGCGTCATCCTGTCCGAAATTTCCCACCTAAAAGTATAGGGCGCGTTTATTAACGCGCCCTGAGTCTGTCAAAAACATACCTCGCCGAAGAATTCGGAGGGAAAGATAGTGTGAAAGAAAACCGTCAGGGTTGTCTTTCGCGTTCAATCAAACCGTTTTTCAAACTTTATAAAAGTTTGAAAAACGCAGGCAGCTTGTCAAAAATACTTTTTTGACAAGCTGAGGGCGCATTTTCAATGCGCCCTAAAATTTATTCAACTGCTGTATAGGTAACCTGCTCCATGGTCATATTGGGGAAGAACCGGAATGCCTTGTAGTAGCCTTCGTCCATCAGGTCACTACCCTTTACGGTTTCGCCTCCGTCGATACAGTAGGTCTTGGCCGGATCCAACTGAGGATACAGGAACATGCCCTTTTGCATCACATGGCGGATATAGATCTGGGTGACCACCTTGCTCAGATCCCGGTTGCGGAACTCCAAAATAAACAAAGATTCCGTGTCCACCGTGATCCGGCACTCTGCCGTTGCCCAGAAATCCCGCTCTTGCTTAAACTGGGCTATGTGCGCTTTCAGCTCCGCAAAATGCAGTTCGGAAAGGGCGGACAAATCCGTGCTGAAGCCCAGAGGTCCTCCGGAGAGGAAACCCTTCAGATGGGACATCTGAACGCCCTCGATCTGCTGCCATACGGCATCGCTGGTGGAAATAATATGATTGTGGGGTTCGCCCCTGTCGTTCACCAGAACATTCTTGACAGACTCGATGACCGTCCAGCGGTCAAATACCTGGGGTGGCAGCCGCAGAACCGCATCCTTGAAAAGGCGCATGCCCTCATGGGCGCTCTGACAATCGGAGTGCCAGTAGCTGTCAAATTCCTTGCAATTGGCAAGGTGCATCCGCATGCCGCCGGAAGCACAGTTGTCAATATACAGATTGGGATAGCGCTGGCGCAGACGCTTGATATAGATGTTATAGCCCTTGAAATACTCCGTAAAGGCCGTATTGGATGTATCGTAGAACAGATCGCTGTTAAAGTCAAACTTGATATATTCTACACCGTATTTGTCGATGACACCGCAGGTAACATCAAAAATGTAATTCCGTGCCTCTTCATCCGCGAAATTCAGGAAATGGCTATCGTTATGGGAAGGCAGATAGTATTTTTTATAATGATCCAACACATCCGAGCCGTCCACTGCACGCTCAGTTTCCAGCCAGATGCCGAATTTCATGCCGTGTTTGCGGACGGACTCCGCCACTTCGATCATTTTACCCTTGTAGCCGAAGGTCAGACTTTCCACCCAGTCGCCAATACCGCTGGCCCAAAGGGTCTTCTTGCCGAACCAGCCGGCATCGATGACGAAATACTCCGCACCGATATCCGCAGCCAGCGGGATCTGGGAGAGGGTATTTTCCAACGACAGCTTGTCAAACTTATAAAGCCAGGTATTGTACATCACCGGCAGCTTTCTTGTCCGGTAATTGTCCGTGCAGTAACGGTGTAGCTTGTAGCAATCCATGTCCAGCTTGCAAGTGAATTCATAGTAAATGATCTCTGGCAGCTCTATTTTCTCACCCGGTGCCACTCGTAGCGCCAGATTGGGCGCGTCAATCCCCATCTCTACCTGAATGTAGCTCTTTCCGCCGGGAATGGGATTGCAGGAAACACACATCTCCCATGTAGATTCCGGCAGCAGATGGAACGCGATACCCCGGTTTGTCTGGTTGTTCCAGATAGCAACAAAGGGGTTGGCGCTGAGGGCTGTACGAACACTGGGAGAACCCACCGCCACCTGTGTAACCAAGTGCTGCCACTTACCGCGGCTTTCGTTCATCCAGCCGTTGTACTGGGTATAGACCTCATAATCGCCGCCTTCCAGAACAAAACGTGACTTCAGGCAATTAAGGGTAATATTTTTTTCCGATGTATTGCGGAAGGTATCTCGGCGGGTATATACACCGTCGGCGTTTTTCCACAGTTCCTGACTCAGCATATAGCCGTCGCCCTTCAGCGTACATGTATCCCGGGAAAATTCGCCCTGCATTTGTCCGAAATCACCGCAGCAATACCACAGGTTTTCCGCCTGGGATTTCTCGAAAACTTTCATAGCCGCACCTCCAGCTTTTGTTTCTTACATTCTAGCATATCCCCGCCGCAGATGGTATATTTTTTGTTTGAATAATCTGCGAAAACATCCAGACTTTGGATGTTTTGTTGCTTTTTTTAAAAGGCTTTGCTATGATAATCAAAAGGGCGGTGAGAACATGAATATTCAAATCGATTGGCAAACACTTTTGCCACTGGTCAAGGCTTTCTACGAACTTACCGGAATGAAGATGGCCATATATAACAGCGACTTCAGTGAAGTACTGACCTATCCGGAAGATTCCTGCCCTTTCTGTAAAGAAATCTGGCGCTGCTGCGGCAGAAATATCTGCGACCGGTGCACCGCCACTATGTGTAAAAAATGTCAGGAAAGCAAGAAAACCATCGTTTATACCTGCCACGCGGGTTTGACCGAGGTGGTCTCTCCTCTTACGGAAAACGGAACCGTATTCGGGTACGCTGTTTGCGGTCAGGTCACTACACAGCCGGACAAAAATGTGTTACTTGGCCACTGCAGCGGTCTGGATATCCCATCCGCTAAAATGCGGATACTTTTGAACGATGTGAAATACCTGTCTCATTCACAGATCGAAGCTACCTTGCAGATTATCAACGCGCTTGTTTCTTACATCATCCTGCAAAAAATGATCTACATATCTGAAAAACCGACAGGTCTGCAAATTGCCGAATACATTGCGGAAAATATATCAGCGGATTTGTCCGTTTCCGCACTGTGCCACAGATTTGCCATGTCCCGTTCTCAGCTCTATCTGGTAACACAGACATATATGCCCCAGGGTGTGGCAAAGTATGTCAAAAAATGCCGCATCGACGCCGCGGCCGCCGCAATTACCGCCAACCCCGGAAAACCGTTGTGGGTAATTGCACAGGAATGCGGCTTTGACAATTATGAATATTTTTTGCGGATATTCAAAAAAGAAAGCGGTATATCCCCAAAAATGAAAGGTATAGGGAAATAAGTATGCATTACTTACTTCTGTTTTTCTCTGTGTCTTTGGACACGCTGAAAAATACATATTATAACTACTTCGGTAAAAATATGTTGAACGGACACAGGGATACCCTGCGTTTTAATGCCATCAACTGTATCGGCGCTGTGATCTACTTTCTTTGCCGCGGTGCCAGCTTCAACATTTCCGGCTACTCCTTTTTCATGGCACTGATTTTCAGTGTCGTTACCGTAGCAGCCCAATATTTTCAGTTGCTTTCCATGGCGCTTGGCTCCATGGCCTACAGCACACTGTTCACCTATCTGAGTGTGCTGATCTCTGCTCTTTTCAGTGTATTTTATTACGCGCAGCCGGTTTCCGTTTTGCAAGTGGTTGGATTTATCTTGATGGTGGTTAGCTTTTTCCTCAGCTGCGACCTTCGTGACAGGGCCAACTTAAATCTAAAGTGGCTGGCCGCGGCACTGGGCAGTTTTGTGAGCTGGGGTCTGGTGGGTATATGTCAGCAGCTGCATCAGAATTCCGCATACGCATCGGAATTGAGCGGTTTTCTGCTGTGGACCTTCCTGTTCTCCGGAATTCTGTTTGGTATTCTCTTCCTGTTTACCAAAAAGGATCGCGCCGCCGCCACATCCCGGAGTTTCCTGCCTTTGGTCCTGATGGTACTGACCGGTGCGGCCATCGGTGTCATCAATGAAATCAATCTGTACCTAAGCGGTGCAATGCCGGGCATCATCTTCTTCCCCATCGTTAATGGCGGTGTGATCATTCTTACCACACTGACCGCAGTCTTCCTCTTCCGGGAAAAGCTTTCAAAAACGCAGCTCATCGGCCTTATTGCCGGCATGATTGCTGTTTTGTGTTTGGGAATGTAACCTACCGGCGGCATGGACAACGGATATAATATAAATGATCGTTCAGTGCGGCAACTATCAAATTTCTGTGTCATTCTGAGGAGCAACGCGACGAAGAATCCGCATCCTAAAAACCTGCAATCACAAAAATTTATATTTAGGAGAACGGATTCTTCGACTCCGGGCTTTGCCCGTCTCTCAGAATGACATGCGTTTTAAAAGGGTGCGCTGGGAGCAGCGGTAAGCAGTCTCCCTACAATAACTCTCAATACTTAAACTTTTTACCCGGCAGCTATTGTGCTTCCGGGTATTTTTTGTTATAATATTGTGAAAAGTTATAAAATGGATGTGTATTGCTTTGAAGTACGGAATCTGGAATGTATCACAGCCGGGAGCGGAAGCGGTCAATGCTCTGGCTGGGTGCGGCTATAAACCTTTGACCGCAATGGTCCTGGCATCAAGGGGAATCGCCGATGAAAAAGCCGCCCGGGACTATTTGTCCTGCGACGCTGCACCGGCAGATCCCTTTTTGATGAAGGATATGGATCTGGCTGTGGGCCGTGTGGCGCTTGCAATCGCAAATGATGAAACCATCGCCGTTTTTGGTGACTACGATGTGGACGGCATTACCGCCACCTGTCTGCTGACGGATTTTCTGCGCAGCTGCGGTGCCCGGTGCATTTCCTACATCCCCGGGCGTCTGGAAGAAGGCTACGGTCTGAATCCCATGGCCATTCACCAGCTCCACGCGGACGGTGTCAGCCTGATCATTACCGTTGACTGCGGCATCACCGCGGTGGACGAAGCTTTGCTGTGCAAAGAACTTGGGATTGATCTGGTCATTACCGACCATCATGAATGTAAAGAAGAGCTTCCCAAAGCCATTGCTGTGGTGGATCCCCACCGCCCTGATGACCGTTATCCCCATAAAATTCTCTCCGGTGTCGGTGTTGCCTTCAAGCTGGCCGCCGCGCTGGGCGGCAGCCAGGAGGATGTGCTGGATGCCTATGCGGATATGGTCTGTCTGGGTACCGTTGCCGATGTGATGCTGCTGCAAGGAGAAAACCGCGTATTTGTAGACCGCGGTCTGCGATCCCTGCAGCATAGTCCCCGGCTGGGTCTTGCTGCGCTGATGGCAGAATGCGGCTGTGAAGCTTCCACTCTCAGCGCATCCTCTATCGGCTTTATGCTGGCACCCCGGATCAATGCCGCGGGCCGCATGGGCCAGATTGATCTGGCTGTGAATCTGCTTTTGACCGATGATCCGGAAGAAGCGGTGAATCTTGCCAAGGCATTGTGTGATTTGAATCGCCAACGGCAGGGCGTGGAATCCGAGATCTATGACCAGGCGATTTCTATGCTTCCCGAAGGGATTGCTCCCGAAGCCATCGTTCTGGCAGATGACCGTTGGCATCAGGGTGTTGTGGGTATCGTGGCGAGCCGTATCGCGGAAGAATACTGCTGTCCCACCTTCCTGATCTGCCTGGATGGTGAGCATGGCAAAGCCAGTTCCCGCAGCTACGGTGGATTTAATCTGTTCGCCGCCCTGACCGAGCTTGCCCCGTTGCTGGAAAGCTACGGCGGTCACGAGCTTGCTGCCGGTTTTACCATTTCCCGGCAGAACATTGATGCTTTCCGTGAAGCAGTCTGCACCCTGGCATCCCAATACTACAGTGAGGATACACCCCGCACCTGTCTGGATATTGATTGTGCTATCCCCCCTGAAATGCTTACACTACCCAACATTGAAGCGCTGGACGCGCTGGAACCCTGCGGAAACGGCTGCCCCAAGCCGGTGCTGATGATGGAAAATCTGACCATTGATCGGCTGCAGAGTGTTGGTAACGGCAAACATCTGCGGCTGCGGCTGCGCCGGGGTCGCCATACCATCAACGCTATATATTTTTCTATGACAGCGCAAGCCGCCTCTATTGCCCAGGGAGATCTGGTGGATGTGGCATTTGTTCCCCAGATCAATGAATTCCGGGAAGAGCGCTCTGTACAAATGAACCTTATGGATATCCGTCCTGCCTGCCAGGCGGCCTGCAGCCCGGATCTGGTTGGCTACAAGACCCTCCATAACGGTGCACTACAGCCGGAAGCAGCGCAAAAGCTCCTGCCCGATCGTGCAACTCTTGCCACGGTCTGGCGTTACCTTGCGTCCGTTCCCGGTGCTGATATTGAAGAAGCTCCCATGTGCCTGTGCCGCAAGATCGTGCGTTGGTCCGGGAGTCCCTTAAGCCTTGGTTGTATGATGGTCTGTCTGGACATTTTCTCCGATGTAAACCTGATACAACTCCATCGGCTTCATAAATACATATCCATCCGTCTGACCCCCGGAACCGTCAAGGCCGATTTGACCCGGAGTCAGACCATGCAGCGCCTGCTGCAAATGAAAGAGAGTTGAAAACCTTGGAATCCTTCGACCAACATTACGAATCCATGCGTGCCACCATAGCAAAATACATGCCCGGCACTGATATGGATCGAATTGACCGGGCTGTGGAATATGCCCGGGAAAAGCATAAAGACCAAAAACGCAAGGACGGATCTCCCTATATTATTCACCCCCTGGCTGTGGCTGAGATCGTTGCCGAAATGGGTCTGGATATGGACGCTGTCCTGGGTGCGCTGCTCCACGACTGCATTGAAGATACCGACGCGTCCCATGACGATATCGCCCGGCTGTTTGGTAACACCACTGCCGAACTGGTGGAAGGCGTTACCAAGCTGACCCGTGCCAACTTCTCCAGCACCGAGCAGGCCCAGATGGAGAACCTGCGCAAAATGTTCATGGCTATGTCCAAAGACATCCGGGTGGTGCTGATCAAAATTGCTGACCGGCTCCACAACATGCGCACAATGCAATACCAGAGTCCCGCCAAGCAGATCATCAAATGCCAGGAAACCATGGACGTTTACGCGCCTCTGGCCCACCGCCTTGGTATGCAGAAGATCAAGTGGGAGCTGGAAGATATTTCTCTGCGGTACCTGAATCCGGAAGCCTATGAGCAGATCATGTCCTATTTGAGCGCCCATAAGGAACAGGACGAAGCATTTATGCGCACCATTCAAGGCCGTATTGCAGACCGTCTGTCTTCCATGGGCATCCACAACAAAGCCTATGGCCGCATCAAGCACGTCTATTCCATTTACCGGAAAATGAATACCCAGGGTAAGACCATTGATGAACTGTATGATATCTATGCCTTCCGGGTCATCGTGGATTCCATTCCCGATTGCTATAATGTTCTGGGTCATATCCACGACCTGTTCAATCTGGTTCCGGGCCGGTTCAAGGACTATATCTCCACCCCCAAGCCCAATATGTACCAAAGTCTGCATACCACCGTCATCGGCACCCAGGGCATTCCCTTTGAGGTGCAGATCCGTACCTGGGAAATGCACCAGACCGCGGAATACGGTATTGCCGCCCACTGGAAATACAAGCAGGGCGTCGGCGGCGGCAGTGAAAAGGACTTTGAATGGGTCCGCCGTCTGTTGGAAAGCCAGCAGGATACGGATGCGGAAGATTATGTAAACTCCCTCAAAATCGATATGTTCGATGACGAGGTCTTTGTCTTTACGCCCAAGGGCAAGATCGTATCCCTGCCCGCCGGTTCTACTCCCATTGACTTTGCATATGCTATTCACTCCGGTGTCGGTAACTCCATGGTGGGCGCAAAAGTCAACAACCGGATCGTAGGCATTGATACTTCCTTAGAAAACGGTGATATTGTTGAGGTCATCACTGCGAAATCTGCCAAGGGTCCCAGCCGTGACTGGCTGAATATCTGCAAGAGCAACCAGGCCCGTACCAAGATCAAGCAGTGGTTCAAAAAGGAAAAACGGGAAGAGAATGTGGCCCATGGCCGTGCCTCCTTTGAAGGAGAAATGCGCCGGATGGCACTGCCACTTTCCATCACTATCGATCCCGAGGTTGGCCCACAGCTTTTGAAAAAGCTGGCATTCGACAACTGGGAAGATATGTATGCCGCCATTGGCTACGGCGGTCTGACCGCTGTGAAAGCCGTCGGCCGCATCCGGGATGATATCAACCGGGCACTGAAGACCCAGGCCAACGAAAAGCAGCAGATGAATCCTCTGCGGATGGATACCTCCCCCGTAAAGCACAACCGCCACGCGGTAAACGGTGTCATTGTGGAGGACATTGATTCCTGCATGATTAAGTTTGCCAAGTGCTGCACCCCCGTCCCCGGTGATGCCATTGTAGGTTTCATTACCAAGGGTTTTGGTGTTTCCGTCCATCGCTGCGACTGTCCCAACGCCGCTCACCGGGATGAACCGATTCAGGCAGCCCGCTGGGTTCGTGTCCACTGGGCCAGCCAAGACAATCAACCCTTTGAAACCACCTTGGAGCTGGATTGCATCACCCGCGATGGCCTGTTGCTGGATCTGGCCCAGACCATGACCACCGCCCGGATCCGTGTGAAGGAGCTTTACGGCAAGGATCTGCCCGGTGGTAAGAGTACCTTTACTGTCCGTTTTGAAGTTAAGGATGTAGGAGAACTTGAGTCCGTCCGCAGTAAACTGCTGAACATCCGGGATGTCATTGGCACCCGCCGCGGCCAGAATTAAAGCGCATGGCGCTTCCCCTCTATCTTGGATTATTTAGGAGATCATTATGCGCGCTGTATTGACAAGAGTAAATTCCGCTTCCGTCACCATTGACGGTGAAGTCGTGGGACAAATCGGCAAAGGCTTTTTGATCCTGCTGGGTGTTGGCCCGGAGGATAATGAGGAGCACTGCAAATATCTTGCCCAGAAGGCCTTGGGCCTGCGGGTTTTTGAAGACGAAAACGGCAAAATGAATCTGGGTCTGGAGCAGGTTGGCGGAGAAGTGTTGGTCGTCAGCCAGTTCACCCTCTACGGCAACTGCCGCAAGGGCCGCCGTCCCAGCTTTACGGATGCCGCGCCTCCGGAGCTGGGCAACCGGCTCTATGAGCAGTTCCTGAAAGAATGCGAAGCTATTGGCTTCCCGCCACAGCACGGCAGGTTTGGTGCTGACATGAAAGTGGCCTCTGTCAACGATGGGCCTGTTACCCTGATTCTGGATACCCAGCAGTTGATGGAAGAACCCAGAAGAAAATAAAGGAGATTTCCTATGCCGAAGATCGACGTTCTGCCCTTGGGCGCATATCAGACAAACTGTTATATTGTTTGGGAAACTGACAGCGACCGCTGTGCGGTCATTGATCCCGGCTATGACCCGCAGACCATTCTTGCCCGTTTGGGTGAGCTTGGTCTGACATTGGATGCCATTTTGCTGACTCACGGCCATTTTGATCATGTGGGCGCTGTGGAAGCGCTGGCAGAAGCCACCGGCTGCAAGCTTTGGATGAGTCAAAGTGACTATACCCAGCGCAGGAATCCCATGAACAACTATCTTTATCCCCTCCATGACAAGGACTTTTGTGAGGTTTCTTTCTGCGAAGAGGGGGAACATATCCCCGCAGGCGGTTTGACCTTCTCAGTTCTGGAGACTCCCGGCCATACCTATGGCAGCGTTTGCTATGTTTGTGAGGATGCCATGTTCTGCGGCGACACCCTGTTTTCCGGTTCCTGCGGCCGTACTGATCTGCCCGGTGGAGACCCGGTGGTAATGTCGGACACTCTGGAGCGGCTGTCCCAATTAAACGAGGACTTCCGCATTTTCCCCGGCCACGGAGAAAGCTCTACCCTGCGCCACGAGCAGCAGACCAACCCTTACATGAGAGGCTAACTATGAAACTGGTTTTACAAGGTCACGAAGACCTTTATGCTGTGGAGCAGCTACAGTTGGCGCTCTTCCCTCCGGAAAACCGGGAGGAAGACCTGGCTGTCAGCAGCCTGCATAGAGGAAACACCTGGATCAGCGCTGTAACAGTCATCTCCCGCAACGGAAAAACCACCCGGGCAGTGCGCCGTTTTAAGGCCTGTGACGAAACCGTCCGCAATCGCCGGCGGGCCTTACAACAAAGCTATTATCTGGCCGCTGTGCCCCATTTGGACAAAATTCCCGCCTGGGGTGCCCTTTCCGGCGTACGGCCCACCAAAATTTCCACGAAACACCTGTTGGAAGGCGGCACTGCCGCTTCTGCCGACAAGCTGTTCCGGGACATATATTTTGTAACGGAAGACCGCCGAAAGCTGGCGCTGGATTGCAGTAGATCCACCGTAAAAGCAGTGCAGCTGCTGGATGAAAAGGATATTTCCTTGTACATTGGAATTCCCTTCTGCCCCACCCGGTGCAGCTATTGCAGCTTTGTCAGCCGTACCGTGGGTAAGAACACCGCACTGCTTCAGCCCTATCTGGAAGCCTTGTACCGGGAATTGGAAGTTACGGGCAAACTGCTGGCAAATTCCGGCGGTCATGTGCGTACCATCTATATAGGCGGCGGTACCCCTACCACCCTGTCCACTTCCCAGATGGCTGACCTGCTGGACCGGATCAAAGACAGCTTTGACCTGTCCCGTTGCATTGAATTTACCGTAGAAGGCGGCCGCCCCGATACCCTGGATGCCGAAAAACTGCGGACCATCCGTGAGCACGGTGCTGACCGTATGAGCATCAATCCCCAAACTATGGTCGACAGTGTGCTGGCCGCCTGCGGCCGTCCCCACAACGCTGCAGATGTGCTGCGAGCCTATCGGCAAGCGGAAGACGCAGGCTTCACCGCCATCAATATGGACTTGATCGCAGGTCTGCCCACCGACGATTTTGACGGTTTCCGTCACTCTCTGGACACGGTAGCCGCGCTGAATCCTGCCAATATCACCGTACACACCCTGGCGCTAAAAAAAGGCGCTGACCTTTTTGAAAAGCGAACGGGTCTTTCCACCGCCGAGGCTGTGACCCAAATGGTGGACTATGCCAACGCGGCATTGCGTTCTTTGAATTACAAACCCTACTACCTGTACCGGCAGAAATACATGTCCGGCAGTTTTGAAAATGTAGGTTGGAGCCGGAACGGCCTGGACTGTCTGTACAATATTTATATGATGGAAGAGATCCATACCATCGTCTCTTTGGGCGGCGGCGGTATGAACAAGGTCAATTTTCCCGACGGCTCTCTCCAGCGTTTCCACAACCCCAAATTCCCCGAGCAGTACATCGAGCAGATTGAAAGCGTACTGCGGCAAAAAGAAGAACTTTTCGCACTGATGAAAGGATGCGTTTGATTGGATACTTTAATTTCCAATGTCACCGTTGTGACCATGAACGAGCGAATGGATATTCTCTTCGGCGCTTATATTGCCGTCACCGACGGTAAGATCGAAAGTATTTCCAAAACCGCTCCCACCGAAAAACCCAATACCATCATTGACGGCACCGGCATGGTTGCCATCCCCGGCCTTATCAACTGCCATACCCACCTGGCTACCACCGCCCTGCGGTGCTATCTGGATGAGCTGACCAGCCGGGAAGCTTTGGAAAACCTGCTGCAAAAGGAAGCCAAGATGGACTCCCGCTGCGCGAAAGCCGCCGCCACATTGGGCATTGCCGAATGCCTGCGCTTTGGCATTACTTCCGTTTCCGACCTCTACTACTACCCCGAAGCCACCGCCCAGGCCGCTGCCGACGCGGGCATCAAAGCCAATGTCGCCCTGTCCGCTTACCGGTTCATCGACGAGAACGAAGACTTTGACTTTGAAACCGATGAGCAGTGCCGGGAGCTGGCACGTGTTTATGACAAATGGAATGGCTTTGAAAATGGCCGTATCCGTATCGATGCTGGTATTTATGCCGAGTATACGGGCAATCATAAACTCTGGGAGGGTCTTGCAGCCTTTGCCGCGGAAAAAAATATTGGTATGCAGCTCCATCTGAGCCAGACCCGGGAGGAAGTGGATTCCTGCCTTGACCGCACCGGTCTTGGCCCTGCGGAGTTGCTGGATTGCCATGGCATGTTCCGGGTGCCCGCAACCGCAGCCGGCTGTGCTTGTCTTTCCGAAGAGGAGCAAAAACTGCTCGGCAAACGCAAAGTCACTGCCGTGGCTACCCCTATGACCGCCGCAAAATCCGGTGAGCCTGCCACCCCCGTTTCTGCCTGTGTGAAGGCCGGCATGAATGTAGCCTTGGGAACCGGCGGCGCGGTAGAGTGCGGCAACCTTGATATGTTTGAAGTCATGCGCTATACCGTTCTGGATGCGCGCAAAGCCGCGGGAAATGCTGCCGCGCTGCCTTCTCAGGCAGCGCTGATGATGGCTACTGTCTGCGGTGCCCGGGCACAGGGCCGCAGTGATCGCTGTGGTATGCTGAAGGAAGGTATGGATGCGGACATCGTACTGGTAGATTTCTCCGCTCCCCATCTGATGCCCTGCCACAATGTGATCTCCGGTCTGGTCTTCTCCGCCAAGGGCGGTGATGTGGCCATGACCATGGTAGAAGGCAAGATCCTCTATCAGAACGGCCAGTTCCCCACACTGGATCTGAAGGCCGCTGTGGAAGAGCTTACCCAGTATACCATCCCCAGGCTCTTTGCGGATAATTAAGGAGGCATCCATGTCCCAAACACCTAAAAAGCAAACCTTCCTTCACGGCGCCGCCCTTCTGGCATTGGCCACCGCCATTGTCAAGGTAATCGGCGCGCTGTATAAGCTACCGCTGAAAATGGTCATCGGCGATGAAGGCTACAGCTATTTCTCCACCGCCTATGATATTTACACTGTACTGCTGCTGATCTCCACTGCCGGTTTGCCGGTGGCCATGAGCCGTATGATCAGTCAGGCTACCTCCCTGGGTAATCAGAACCAGGTCAAGCGGGTCTACTCCGCTGCCCGGGCGCTGTTTTATGCCATTGGCGGCATCAGCACACTGCTGATGATGGTGTTCTGCCGTCAGCTTGCCAATGCTCTGGAGCAGCCGGATGCCTGGTTTGCCATTGTCTGCCTCGGCCCCTGTGCCTTCCTGATGGGTATCATTTCCACCTACCGGGGTTTCTTCCAAGGCCAGGGCAATATGATCCCTACCTCTATCAGTCAGGTGCTGGAAGCGGTGTTCAAGCTGTTTGTCGGTCTTGCCGGCGCTGTGCTGATCCTGCATTTCACCGGCAACATTCCTTTGGCTGCCGGCGGTGCCATTCTGGGCGTTACCGTAAGCTGCATGGTATCCTGTGTTTACCTGTTCAGTGTATTCCACAAGTCCTTTCAAGCCGCTCCCTCTTCCGAAGGAGAAGTTACATCCTACGGTCAGACCACCAAAAGGCTCCTTTCCATTGCTGTCCCCATTACCATCGGCGCGGCAGGCTTGCAGCTTTTGACGGTTATCGAAACCAGCCTGTACATGGACCGTCTGATCTCTCTTCTGGAAAGCAACCGGCTGCTGTCCCCGTTGGTGGATATTCTGGAACGGGAAGTTGTAGCCAAGAATCCCCAGGGTCTCACCGCCGCGGAGCGGTATGCCAAGATTGCCGCCAATTTTAATGGTATCTACAACATGGGCAAAACCATCTACAATCTGCCCAGTTCCTTTATTACCCCCATCACCATCAGCATCATCCCGGCCATTGCCTCTCAACTGACGCTTAACAATCATAACGGTGTAAAATCCACCGCAGAATCCGCTGCCCGGGTCACTGCGCTGCTGAGCCTGCCCTGTGCGGTAGGCCTGATGGTTCTGTCAGAACCCATCATGGCGCTTCTGGGTGGCTACAGCGGCGAAAAACTGGTACTGGCATCCCAACTGCTGAGTCTGCTGGCTATCTCCGTATTTCTCCATGCCGTTGTACTGCTGACCAACGCCATCATGCAGGCCCATGGCTATGCCGGGATTCCGGTAGTCAACATGCTGTGCAGCGGTACAGTAAAGCTGGTCGTGGTCTATCTGCTCACCGGAAATCCCGCTATCGGCATTCTGGGCGCGCCCATGGGTACCGCTCTGTGTAATCTGTGCATTGCGATTTTGAACCTGTTCGCCATTGGCCGCTGCATTCCGCAAAAGCCTGCCGTCGTGCGCAATCTGCTGCGCCCTGTGATCCCGGTTGCCCTGATGGGTGTCGTTGCCTGGGGTGCATGGAAAGCTTTGACAATGATGCATATCACCAGCCGCGTTCTGCTGTGTGCCATTCCCATTGGCGCTGCCGGTGTGGTGTATTTGATATGCGCGGTACTCTTCAAGGCAATCACCAAAGATGACTGCATGCTGCTCCCGAAAGGCGAAAAAATCGCAAAGCTGCTCAAGTTATAATTTTTATCATATAATATAGAAAAAATCCTTGCTTTTTCAGGGAATCTGTGATAATTTAGACTCCCATTTGTAAACAATCTTTTGGAAAGAAGGCATAATATGAACAAAACCGATCTGATCGCCGCTGCTGCTGAGCAATCCGGCATGTCCAAGAAGGATACCGAGCGTGTCCTCAACGCTGCCATTGATACTATCGTTGCTTCTCTGGCAAAGGGCGAGCGGGTACAGCTTTCCGGCTTCGGCATTTTTGAGACGAAGGAACGTGAAGCCCGTGTAGGCCGCAACCCCCGCACCAAGCAGACCATTGAGATCCCCGCAACCCGTACTCCCGCTTTCAAGGCCAGCAAGGCTCTGAAGGATACTGTGAGCAAATAATCCAATGCGTCTGGATAAATTTTTAAAGGTATCCCGGTTGATCAAGCGCCGTACCGTAGCCAACGAAGCCTGTGACAACGGCCGTATCAGTGTCAACGGCCGGGTGGTAAAAGCCAGCTACGAGGTCAAAGTGGGCGACAGGCTGGAGATCGCAATGGGTACACGGACCATTGCGGTGGAAGTGCTGCAGGTAGCTGACAACGTTCGTAAGGACGATGCCGCTGCCATGTACAAAGAGGTATAAAGGGCCGAAAAATCGGCCCTTCCGCCTTAAAAAGCCTGAAAATCCCCCTTGACAAAGGGGTCTGTGTATGATATACTTTGCGAGTAATAAAGAAGGCTGAACATCCGCCTCACCGTAAGCTTCAAGCAAAACGGTCAATATTCCACTTCTCCTTATGGGGATGTTAGGGATTGGTGCGGGTGCTAGGCATCCGCTTTTTTTGTTATCCGGCAAGCCGGTTATCCGGCACTGCCACCATTTATGGAGGTGCTTACCATCGCTAAGTTAGATCATCAGCTCAATGAGGAGATCCGCGACAAAGAGATTCGTCTGATCGGTGCCGACGGTGCCCAGCTGGGTATCCTGTCTGCTGCTGAAGCCAATGCAATGGCTGAGGAACAGGGCATGGATCTGGTAAAAATCTCTCCCAACGCTGTCCCTCCCGTCTGCAAGATCATGGACTATTCCAAATTCTGCTACGACCAAAAGAAGCGGGAGAAGGATGCCAAGAAGAATCAGCGGGTCGTGGAAGTAAAAGAGATCCGCATGAGCCCCAGCATTGACACCAACGACTTCAACACCAAGGTAAAGGCCGCCCAGAAGTTCCTGGCCGACGGTAACCGCGTGAAAGTCAGCGTCCGTTTCCGCGGCCGCGAAATGGCACATACCAACCTGGGCGAAAAGCTTCTGATCGACTTTGCCGATGCCTGCGCTGAAATTGCCAGCATGGAAAAGAATCCTAAGCTGGAAGGCCGCTTTATGGCCATGTTCCTGACCCCCAAGAATAGTAAGTAAACCCGTAAGAAATTACCAAAGATATGGAAGGAGAACCAAACTATGCCCAAGCTGAAGACCCATAGCGGTGCAAAGAAGAGATTCAACCTGACCAAGTCCGGCAAGGTTAAGAGAGCACGCGCTTACAAGAGCCACATCCTCACCAAGAAGGATACCAAGCGTACCCGCCGTCTGCGTACTACCGCATACGCTGATGCAACCAATGTTGCAACTGTCAAGAAGATGATTCCCTACAAGTAAGGCAGAATAGGAGGATACTGAAAAATGGCAAGAGTTAAAGGCGCGATGATGACGCGCAAGAGAAGAAATGCTACCCTGAAGCTGGCCAAGGGCTACTGGGGTTCTAAGTCCAAGCACTTTAAGATGGCCAAGCAGCAGGTCATGAAGTCCGGCAACTATGCTTTCGCTGGCCGTAAGCAGAAGAAGCGTGACTTCCGCCGCCTGTGGATCACCCGTATCAGCGCTGCTGTCGCTCCCTACGGTCTGAACTACTCCAAGTTCATGAACGGCGTCAAGAAGGCTGGCATCGAGCTGAACCGCAAGAGCCTGTCCGAGATGGCTATCCAGGACGCTACCGCTTTCGCTGCTATCGTGGCAAAGGCTAAGGCTGCCCTGTAAGAAACCGCAAATTATGACCCTGCTGCAAAGCAGGGTCTTTTTGTAATCATTATCCAAGGAGGTGTATCATGGATCTTCGTCATATGGCCACCCGCTCCGGTCGGTTGTCCTCTTTCCTGCGGGAGGAGATGAAACTGTCCGCCGGACTGATGAACCGGCTGAAGTGGCAGGACAAACTCTTCGTCAACGACATCCCCCGGCATACGGATTTCCAGGTTGCACCGGGAGATATCATTACCGTCCCGTTGGACGAACCTGCCCCGGAATACCCGGCAGAGGACGGCGCGCTGACCATATTGTATGAGGATGACTACCTGCTGGCGGTTGACAAACCGGCGGGTATGCTGATCCACCCCTCCCGTGCTACCATGACCGGCACGCTGGCAAATAGGGTGCTGGGCTATTACCGCAGAACCGGGCAAAGCTGCGCCTTTCATCCCATTACCCGGCTGGATCGGGATACCTTCGGGATCGTTTTGCTGGCAAAAAATGCCCATATCCATGCACTTCTCAATCAGCTCCACACAGAGGGTGCTTTACGAAAAACCTACCATGCCCTTGTATTTGGCGGACCGGAGGCGGATCAGGGCAGGATCGATGCCCCCATCGCCCGAAAGCCTCT
>JAZRKL010000069.1:0-4322 GCA_045646265.1 Faecousia sp. | reverse complement strand
TCGGTGGACAGGGTGGTCTTGCCGGTGCCGGACAGACCGAAGAACAGAGCGGTGTTCTCACCGTTCATGTCGGTGTTGGCGGAGCAGTGCATGGAAGCCATGCCGTTCAGAGGCAGGTAGTAGTTCATCATGGAGAACATGCCCTTCTTCATCTCGCCGCCGTACCAGGTGTTCAGGATAACCTGCTCCTTGGAGGTCAGGTTGAACAGGACAGCAGTCTCAGAGTTCAGGCCCAGCTCCTTGAAGTTCTCGACCTTAGCCTTGGAAGCGTTGTACACAACGAAATCGGGCTCAAAGTTAGCCAGCTCTTCCTCGGTGGGAGCAATGAACATGTTCTTAACAAAGTGTGCCTGCCATGCCACTTCCATAACGAAGCGGATGCCCATGCGGGAGTCGGGGTTGGTGCCGCAGAAGACGTCCATGACGTACAGCTTCTTATTGGACAGCTCCTTCAGAGCCAGCTCCTTGCAGACGTTCCATGCTTCCTGAGATGCGGGCTTGTTGTCGTTGGCGAACTCCTTGGAGGTCCACCACACGGTGTCCTTGGAGGTCTCGTCCATAACGATGAACTTGTCTTTGGGGGAACGGCCGGTGTAGATACCGGTCATAACATTGACAGCGCCCAGTTCGGTCAGCTGGCCCTTTTCAAAGCCTTCCAGAGCGGGGTCCATCTCTGCTTCAAACAGAGCTTCGTAGGAGGGGTTGTGGATGATCTCAGTGGCACCGGTGATGCCATACTTGGTCAGATCAAGCTTTGCCATAATGCATAACCTCTTTCATTTTTTTTAATTTTTAAAGCGATGCTGTCTATCAGCATCCCATACTTTGCAATGATATCATACACTAACAAACCGCAAAAATCAATATCGATTCCCGGATTTTTTTACTTTTCCCTTCCTCAAGATAATTTTTGGTTAAGGGTTCTTCCATTCGCTTTACTTTCCCTGTGAATTTCGCTACCATGTATAAGGTTAATTATATTTTTATTCTGATTTGATTTACAAACAAGGAAGGAGAACACCATATGCTGTTTTTTGCCGCCGCTGCCGTTAACACACAGCCGGACTATATTGCCCTGGCCATGGTTCTGGCTTTGGCTCTGGTGGTTTTGGTAATGGCTCTGCGTAAGCGCGCCGCGCTGAAAGCGCCCAAAGCAGAAACCGTACCTGCCAAACCTGCTGTCCAAGCTGAAAAGCCCACCGCTCCCGGCTCTGCCGGAACACTGAAGCTTCACGATGTGGAGCCAAAAACCGCTGCCATGCTTATGGCCATTGTTGCCGACAAGTTGGGTAAGCCCCTGAACGAGCTGCGTTTTATTTCCATTAAGGAGGTTAAGTAATTATGAAATATGAGATCACCCTCAACGGCCGTACCTATGAGGTAGAAGTGGAAGTAACCGAACCTATGACCATGGACACCTTCCGTTCCTATATGCCCGCTGCCCCCGCTGCCCCCGCACCCGCAGCACCTGCTGCTCCCGTGGCCGCACCTGCCGCTCCCGCTGCTGCTCCCGCCGTTACCGGCGCAGGCGAAGCTGTTACCGCGCCTATGCCCGGCACCATTTTGAAGGTCAATGTGACCCAGGGCCAGGCGGTCAAGGAAGGCGATGTCCTTTGTGTTCTGGAAGCTATGAAGATGGAAAACGAGATCATGGCTCCCAAGGACGGAACCGTTACCCAGGTGGTCACCTCCAAGGGTTCTTCCGTCGATACCGGTGCCGTTCTGGTTGTCATCGGTTAAGGAGGACTGTTAATGGATATTCTGTATAGCAATCTGCTGGCCTTCACATGGCAGCATCTGGTCATGATCGGTATCGGCTGTCTGCTGATCTACATGGCCATCGTTAAAGAAATGGAACCCTCTCTGCTGCTGCCTATGGGCCTGGGTACCATTCTTGTTAACATTCCCGGCTCTACCGCACTGGTTGGCCCCATCCAGGAACTGTATCATGCGGGCATCGCCAATGAGCTGTTCCCCCTGCTGCTGTTCATCGGCATCGGTGCCATGATTGACTTTGGCCCCCTGCTGACCAACCCCAAGCTGATGCTCTTTGGTGCCGCTGCGCAGTTTGGTATCTTCTTTACCCTGTGCATGGCCAGCGTGTTCTTCCCGGAGATCAAGGATGCCGCTTCCATCGCTATCATCGGCGCTGCTGACGGCCCCACCTCCATTGCTGTTGCCAATACCCTTGGCTCTAACTATGTCGGTGCCATCACGGTTGCCGCCTATTCCTATATGGCTCTGGTGCCTGTAATCCAGCCTCCGGTGATCAAGCTGCTGACCACCAAGAAGGAGCGTCAGATCCGGATGCCCTATGAGCAGAAGTCTGTCAGCAAGACCACCCGCATCATGTTCCCCATTATTATCACCATCGTTGCTTCCGCCATTGTTCCCGACGCCACCGCACTGATTGGTTTCCTGATGTTCGGTAATCTGATCCGGGAATGCGGCGTTCTGAACTCACTGTCCGACACTGCCCAGAATGTGCTGGCAAACCTGATCACCATTTTCCTTGGCATCACCGTAGCCTTCAACATGACCGCAGACAAGTTCCTGCAGCTGCCCACCCTGCTGATCATGGGGCTGGGTCTGATTGCTTTCATCGTGGATACCGCCGGCGGTGTTCTCTTCGCCAAGCTTCTGAATCTGTTCTCCAAGAATAAGATCAATCCCATGATCGGTGCTGCCGGTATTTCCGCCTTCCCCATGTCCGGCCGTATCGTCCATAAGATGGCTCTGGAGGAAGATCCTCAGAACTTCCTGCTGATGCACTCCATCGGTGTCAATGTTTCCGGTCAGATCGCTTCTGTTATCGCCGGCGGCATCATTCTGAATCTGTTCAGCTAAGGAGGATATGCTATGTTTCACTTATTAACAACGCTCCTGTCCGCCCCCAGCGCAGAGCAAACCGCTCAGCTGGTTTTTGAGCCGGCAAAGTTTGTTGCCAATCTGCAGTATATGGGCATCGGCATGCTGGTAATTTTTATTGTGATCGGCATTATCATTCTCAGCACCAAGCTGATCAACTTTCTGTTCTCCGATACCCCCGCCAAATAAAATTTTCCGTAACCGTCATACAAATTCTCCGGGACCGATGTTTTCATCGGTCCTTTTTTACTGACGATAATGTCTGTTTTTTATTGGAAATAACTTTTGTAAACTGGAAAAATGTGTTTACTTTTTATTTGCTATGTGCTATCATATATTTGGTGGAGAATGGACTTTATACATTTTTGTATTTGCTGTCTCCCCTTGAAAATCATAAATCTTTTTATGGAGGTTATATACATAATGGCTCAGAAAGTACAGTTTGTTGAGACTGTTATGCGTGACGCTAACCAGTCCCTCATTGCTACCCGTCTGCCCTTTGAAAAGTTCGAGCCCATGCTGGAGACCATCGACAAGGCTGGTTTCTACGCTGCCGAGTGCTGGGGCGGCGCCACCTTTGACGTTTGCCTGCGTTATCTGAACGAAGATCCCTGGGAGCGTCTGCGCAAGATCCGCGCCAAGATGCCCAACACCAAGCTGCAGATGCTGCTGCGTGGTCAGAACGTTCTGGGTTACTCCCACTACCCCGATGACTTCGTTAAGCTGTTCGTAAAGAAGGCTGTTGAGAACGGTATGGATGTTATCCGTATCTTCGACGCTCTGAACGACGTGAAGAACATGAAGGTCGCTATGGAAGCTACCGCTACTGCCGGTGCTATCGCTTCCGGTACCATCTCTTACACCACTTCCCCCGTCCATAACCACGCTAAGTATGTGGAAATGGTCAAGGAGCTGAAGGAAATGGGCGCTGCTACCATCTGTATCAAGGATATGGCTGGTATCATGGGTCCCCAGGAAGCATACGACATGGTCTCCGCTATTAAGGACGCTGTGGATATGCCCATCGACCTGCACACCCACTCCACCACCGGTCTGGCATTCATGACCTACCTGAAGGCAGTGGAAGCTGGCTGTGACATCATCGACACTGCTATTTCTCCCTTCTCCGGCGGTACTTCTCAGCCCGCAACCGAGACTCTGGCTTACGCACTGCGTCAGCTGGGCTACCAGGTTGACCTGAACGACGAAGCTACCACCGCTATGGCTGACTACTTCAAGGGCGTTCGTGATGAGTTCGTGGCTGACGGCACTCTGATGCCCAAGGCTATGGCTACCGATACCCAGTGCCTGACCTACCAGGTTCCCGGCGGCATGCTGTCTAACCTGATGAGCCAGCTGAAGCAGATGAACGCACTGGATAAGTTCGAGGAAGCTCTGGCCGAGACTCCCAGAGTCCGTGCTGACCTGGGCTATCCCCCTCTGGTCACTCCTAC
>JAZRKL010000068.1:0-1975 GCA_045646265.1 Faecousia sp. | reverse complement strand
GGCTGTACCATAAATACTGGAAAGGATAAAGGGCAGGATGCCGTACTGGGGATCAGTCGCAGCCGGGGCCCAAATCTTTCCAAACAGGAAGTCCCATAGGCCAATCTCCATAATAGCCGGAATGCCGGAGATAACCAGATAAACGGTGATCAGCAGCACACATGCGACGGTCACAAGGCCCAAGATCAGGAAGATTCCGTGTACAATATTTTCAAATGTTTTGTTGCTTTTCATAATTTCACCTAAAGATGTACAGTAAGCGGCGATTTTCACCGCCGCATTACTTTGTTTAGTTGACAGGCACAACACCGGCAGCGCTGATGATTTCGTTCGCAGCGGGGGAAGTGATGAAGTCGAAGAACTCCTGGGCGGTCTTGCTCAGTTCCACGCCTTCCTTGGTGACCAGTACGAAGGGGCGCTGTACTGCGTAGCTGCCGTCCTTAATAGACTCTTCGCTGGGAGCAACACCACCTACGCTGATTGCCTTTACGGTATCCTTAACAGAGGACAGAGAAACATAGCCGATAGCGTTGGGGTTCTCAGCAACAGCAGTCAGCACTGCACCGTTGGAGGTCAGTTCCTGGCGATAAGCGCATGCATCCTCGGTGTCAGTGATAGACTCAAAGCCGTCACGGGTGCCGGAGGACTCTTCACGGCCGATGCAAACGATCTCGCCGTCCTTGCCGCCAACTTCACTCCAGTTAGTAATCTCACCCTTGAAGATGGCTGCGATCTGCTCCACAGTCAGGTCTGCAACAGTATTTTCGGTGTGTACAATGATTGCAATGCCGTCGATTGCCAGAATGGTCTCCTTCAGACCCTCAGCCTTCTCGCTATCCTTCAGGTAACGGGAGGACAGACCGATGTCACAAGTACCATCCTTCACAGCCTTGATACCGGTACCGGAACCGGTAGCATTGTAGGTGAAGTTCGCGCCGGTCTCTTCCATAAAGGCCTCGCCCAGAGCGTTGATTACTTTCTGCATGGAAGTGGAGCCATCAGTGGATACGGATGCGGTTTCCTTGCTTCCGCAGGCAACCAAGGATAGTGCCATAACCAGCGTCAGAATTACACAAATTAACTTTTTCATAAGTAATATCTCCTTTGTTTTTGGATTGGGACTTGTTGATCCTCATGACTTCATCATACCCAGTTCATGTAAAATCCAAAAGACAAGGTATGTAAAATGATTGTCAAGTTATTTTCGACTCACACAATCTTGATATTACTTCCACCATTCGCTATAATATGACTAAATCTACCAAGGAGGGATTCTGGATGGCATACCGATTTCGGGAAGCTCGTGAAAAGGCTGGCCTTTCAACTTTGGAAGTTGCCAAGCGGATCGGCGTTTCTCAGCCTGCTGTAACCAATTGGGATAATGGCACAAAGTTTCCTTCTATTGATACTCTTTGTAAGCTTGCAGATCTTTATTGTGTCTCTACGGATTATCTGCTTGGTCGTGATGAGCCGGTTGAAGCTATTCCCAGGAACGAAGAAATCATCTCGGCTGACACCCTGCATGCCTTAAACGGAAAACCAGTATGGGACGAAAAGCACGGATGGGGCATCGTAAATGGTATTCACGACTATGTCATCTTTATGGATGGATCCAAAATGGTTCTTGCAGAAGCTATGAACCTGCGGGCCATGGCGCCGGCATATTCTATGGGCTACTCCCCTGCTACCAAACCCATATCTCATAAAGATCTGGGCAAGTATAAATCTATCTGGGTTAAGCCGATTACACCAGACTCATTTTTGCAGGATGAGCTGACCGGCTGGTATGAAGTCCACGACTTCTATGTTCAGAATCAGTATGGGACACGGTTCCTGTTTGATACCTATGGGACCAAATGGCTGGCCTTTGAAATGAAATTCTAAATCAATGCACCGATGTGAAATAAATACATCGGTGCATTTTTCAAAAACTGCGTGGGATTTTGTTCTGACCTGCGTATAGATAAGTGAAAGG
>JAZRKL010000067.1:0-11192 GCA_045646265.1 Faecousia sp. | reverse complement strand
CCGGACAGAGCCTTGGGCTTACGGCCCAGGTACTGGGTGATGTCCAGGATCTCAGCAGCTTCCTTAACCTTGCGGTCGAGCTCGTCCTTGGGGGTGTGACGCAGCTTCAGAGCGAACGCGATGTTATCATAAACAGTCATGTGGGGGTACAGAGCGTAGTTCTGGAAGACCATGGCGATGTCGCGGTCCTTGGGGGCCACGTCATTGACCAGACGGTCGCCAATGTACAGCTCGCCTTCGGAGATCTCTTCCAGACCGGCGACCATACGCAGAGTGGTGGACTTACCGCAGCCGGAAGGACCGACCAGAACGATGAACTCCTTGTCAGCGATGTCCAGATTGAATTCCTGAACAGCGACAACGCCCTGCTCGGTAACCTGCAGGTTAACCTTTTCCTTTTCGGGGTCCTCTACCTGGTTCTTCTTCTTTTTCTTGGCCTGCTTGGCTTCGTCGCCGTTGTGGGGGTAGATCTTCTTGATGTTCTTCAGGGTCAAACTTGCCATTGTTTACGACTCTAAGCATACCGAATCCTCGCGTATGCTCTTACCTGTGCCGGGTATAACAGCGCAGGTTTTACGACAGGTCTCCACACTGCCGCACCGTGAGTCCGACGGGTGTTTTTTCCTCCTTTTTTTACGTAATGAACCCTATTTTGTGGAGTAGAGCCCATTCGTTCGGATGCTAGTATGATACCATAGATTTGTCCGAGACGCAATGGTTATTTTCTACATTTTTCCGGTTTTTATTTTGTATATTTTGCATGGTGATAGCATGGTGAATAATCGTTTAGCGCAGCAACTGCCAAGGTTCCGTGTCATTCTAAGGAGCAACGCGACGAAGAATCCGTAACCCCAAAAGAGAACGGTTTCTTCGACTCCGGGCTTCGTCCGTCGCTCAGAATGACATGCGTTTTAGGCAACCGCGCCGCTAAATGATCGTTTATCTTACGAATTCCATACGCCTAAGGCCCCCTTGTGTAAAGGGGGCTGTCAAAAATCTCTGATTTTTGACTGGGGGATTGTCGTGTTTTTGACAACCCCTCCGGTCAAAATCGAAGATTTTGACCACCTCCCCTTACACAGGGGAGGCTTGGGCGCGGCAGTAACTTAGGCCGCTAAACGATCATTTACCGTTCAATGCGCAAACAACCTCTGCGCAATTACGCAGAGGTTGTTTGATTATACCAGCAAAAGATCGTCCGCTACCCGGTAGCTGAGATCGCCGGGATAGAAAAAGCGGATCTTTTCGGGCGCGACACAGATATGTACTTCCTGTGCCGTTCTTAGCTCGCCGTCCAGATTGATGGGCGTAGGCTTATCACAGAGAATGGTCAGTTCCTTGGTGCGGTAATGCTTTACCAGCTTCGGCAATTCCTTATATCTGCCGTTCTTATACTTACCGACGACTGCCGGAACCTGCAGCCGGGACACATGCTTCACCACCAGTACATCCAGCATTCCGTCACAGGGATCGGCTGTGGGCACCGGATTAAAACCGCCGCCGTAGTAGCGGCCGTTACAGGCACATACCATAGTCTGCCTGCCGTCAATCACCTCATCGCCGATCTTCACCACATAATGCTCGCTGATGCCCCTGACCACATTGACAACGGTGGAAACCGCGTAAGCACGGAAGCCGCTGAGCAAAGGAATCCGTTTATAATTGGAGACATCTGTGCCGATTCGGGCATCCAGACCCACGGAGCAGATGTTCAAGCTGATGTCACCGTTGCAGCGCATCAGGTCAAATTCCACTTCCCGGCAATCCAGAAGCCGTTCCAGGTTCTGAAAAGCATCGGGGTCAGAAAATATCTTTACAAAATCATTACCGCTGCCGCCCCGATAACAGGTAACGGACACATTATCGAAACCTGCCGCACCGGCCACCACTTCGTTCAGCGTACCGTCACCGCCGCAAGCATAAATGCGGTACTGCTCTCCGGTTTCGGCAGCTTCCCGGGCGATGCGGGTACATTCACCGGGCGCGCCGGATACTTCGATCCGGTAGGTAAGGCCCCGTTCGCCGCAGATCTCTTCAATTTTTTTGCGGTACTGCTTTGTGCGGTCACGGCTGCCCGCGGCGGGATTGATAATAAACAGATGGATCATTTTCTTCTGTCCTTTCGGGTCTCAGAGGTGAAAATATAATAATCACACTTGATCTTACCGTTGTAGAACTTCCGCTTTTTGTCCGCCCGGCGGCCAAAGTAATGCTCGAATTCCGGTTCGGAGGTGATCACATACTGCTTCCAGCCGTTGGCGAACTTCAGATGCCGGCCCAGGGCCGCATAGAGTCTTTGGGCGCTGTGCTGTTCCATCATGCGCTCGCCGTAAGGGGGATTGCATACGATGATACCGGAATCGGTGGGCAGGCTCATCTTGGTGGCATCGCCGTCTTTGAAGGTAACGCAATCGGCAACACCTGCCTTTTTGGCGTTGGCAAAGGACAGCGATACGCACTGGGGATCGCTGTCGGAGCCGACGATCCGGTACTTGCCGTTGAATTCCTTATCCTTTGCTTCTTCCTTCGCCAGATTCCAGACTTCCTTTGGTACCCAGGGGTATTCCTCTGCCGCAAAATGGCGGTTCAGTCCGGGGGCGCGGTTTTTTGCGATCAAAGCCGCTTCAATGGGAATGGTGCCGCTGCCGCAGAAAGGATCCCAGAAGTATTCCCGGCCACGGAACCGGGTCAGTTGGATCATGCCTGCTGCCAAAGTCTCATGCAGCGGCGCATCATTGCCCACGGCCCGGTAGCCGCGCTTATGCAGGCCGGGGCCGGAAGTATCCAGAGAAAGGGTCACCTGGTCATTGAGAATGGTGAAATGAAGTTGGAACTTGATGCCGGTTTCCGGCAGCCAGGAAACACCGTACTTTTCACCCAGACGCTTGGATGCGGCCTTTTTGATGATGGCCTGACAATCAGATACGCTCATCAGTTGAGAATTCAGGCAGTGGCCCTTGACGGGGAATTGGCCGTCCTTGGGAATAAAATCCTCCAGATTCGCATGGTAAACACCCTGGAACAGTTCCTCAAAGCTCTTAGCCTGGAACTGGGCCAGCACCAGCATGATCCGTTCACCGGTACGCAGGCAGATATTTGCCTTGGCCATAGCGGCAGCGTCACCAGTGAAGAGGACACGCCGGTCCTCCACCTTTACATTTTCCATATCCATGCGCCGCAGTTCGTCGCCTGCAAGGCCCTCAAGACCGAACAGACAAGGTACGGCAAATAACAATTCGCTCATAATACCTCCGCAGTAATTAGGATGTTGTCATTCTGAGGCCAATGGCCGAAGAATCCGCATCTTACCAAATGTTCCATAAAAGCTTAAAAGCTATTTCTTACTTTTTATAAATTTGTTCCTCACTTACAAGGATACATCCATTCTCTGTTTCATACTGTTTTACGCATTCTTCTGCCAAGTACTCCAGCTGTGCATTCAAAGAACGCTTATTATTTTTCGCTATCTGTGTAATTTTGTAAAGCAATTCAGGTTCAAAGCGGATACCTGTCTGGACTTTATTTGTTGCCATGATAACACCTCACTCACTTTTTGATAACATTATAGAGTAAAACCTCTTGCTTTTATACAAACAGAGTGTTATCATTATGTTATCTTACAAAGAGGTGATAGTATGAATGTCAGTCTAGAACTCAAAAACTTCTGCCGCAATGTCGCATATCTGCGCAAAAAACACAGTCTGACACAAGCACAGATGGCAAAAATAATGAATGTGGGCATTGGAACGATACGGTCCTTGGAGCGCGGTATTGTCCCACCGCGGTTGAGTGCCGATGTTCTATATAGCTTGCATGACCATTTTCATATCAGTGTAGATGCATTGTTTTCATCATGGGCGCGGTAGTGGGCAATGCACAACAAAACACAATTAGCAAATCCCATCCATCAGTTTTACCATATATTCCAATTACATTGCATTAGGGGCCGATGCTCCTCAATCGGCCCCTAACGTGTGATTTTATGGGATAATCTTCTTTGCTTTCAAATACCGTTCTTCTTCCGAAAAAACGCAGCCGCAATACTTCTGCATGTAAAAGCCCAGTTCTTTTGCCTTGTCCTGTCCTGCGTGGAAGTAAGGACGGAAATCCCAGTATAAGAATTCCACACCGTATTCCGCAGCCGCCCGCTCTGCAGTTTCCCGCATTAACTCGTGATTCTGATAGGGACTGATGAACAAGCTGGATGTAAAGCTGTCAAAACCCAGCTCCTTTGCCTGCCGGGCCGTTTCAAAGAGGCGCATCTCGTAGCACTTGCCGCACCGGTGGGCAATATCCTCCGCCACTTCCCGGATGAAGGGCCGCAGGGCATAGTCGTTTTTCTCAATGAGTTTTAAATCGATGGTCTGGGCATAGTCCCTAAGGCAGTTGCGCCGCGCGCGGTACTCTGTAAAGGGATGGATATTGGGATTATACCAAAAGCCAGCCACCTCAACGCCGTCCCCTCTCAACACCTCGATTGGCTGGTTGGCGCAGGGGGCGCAGCAGATATGCAATAATGTTCTCATAAATTCACCTAATTTGCAAGTTATAAAATTTCACCCAGCATACCGTCGCGGAAGGATTTTGTGAGCCTTACGGGCAGAATTTGATTATGCAGGTCGCCGGACTTTACATATACCTTTAAATAGTTGGGCGTATGGCCCACCGCGAATTCTCCGTCAGTTTCCTCAAACAGCACATCATGGGTAGTGCCTGCCATGGCAGCTTCGTATTCACGGCGCATCTCCTCCGCAACAGCGATGGCTGCCCTGCTCCGTTCCTCTTTGGTGGTATTATTATGCTGGCCGGGCATCTTATCCGCCGGTGTCCCGGGGCGGCGGGAGTAAGGGAAGATGTGCATATCGGCAAAGCCGCATTTGCGGATAAAGGCCAGACTTTCAGCGAATTCTTCTTCCGTTTCCCCGGGAAAGGCCACGATCATATCAGTGGTAACGGCGCAGCCCGGAAAATGCTGCTTCAAAAGATTTACGCTTTCCAGATACCGGGCTGTATCGTATTTGCGCTTCATGCGCTTCAGTACGGAATCGCAGCCGGATTGCATGGACAGATGGAACTGCGGACACAGGTTGCGAAGGGTCTTCATATCTTCACAGAATGCTTTCGTGACGATCCTCGGTTCCAGTGAGCCTAACCGCACCCGCAAAGAGGGAACCGCCTCACACACCGCCCGGATGAGCGCTGCCACTTCCGGTTTCCCCGGCAGATCCACACCCCAGGAGGCGATCTCAATGCCGGTGATGACAATTTCCCGGTAGCCTTTTTCCGCCAACTCCTTTGCCTGCCGAACAGCCACCTCCAAAGGCGCGGAACGAACGGGGCCGCGGGTGTAGGGAATGATGCAGTAGGTGCAGAAATTGCAGCAGCCGTCCTGGACCTTCAGCATGGCACGGGTCCGCTCTTCCAAACCGCCTGCGGGCAGCACCTCGAAGCTGCGGCGGGCAAAGGCCTTATCCAGCACTTCCTTACGCTGCCGGTCCTGCGCGGCAGCAATGACCTGCTCAATAAATGCTTCCCTCTGTGCGCTGCCGCCCACCACATCGGCACCCAGTTCCCAAAGGGCATCCGCGTCGTGCTGGGAGTAGCAGCCGCAGACCGCCAGCACCGCGTTGGGATTTTCCCGCCGGCAGCGGCGGATCACCGTGCGGTTCTTTCTGTCCGCCACAGCGGTAACGGAACAGGTATTGATAATATAGCCGTCGCAGCTTTCCGTAAAACTGCCGATATCGTGACCCCGTTCCAGAAGAAACTGCTCCATGGCCTGGGTCTCATATTGGTTGACTTTGCAACCCAATGTATAAAAACCAAATTTCATCGTTATTTCCACCAATTCAGCGCTTCACGCTTTGTATATATCGTCAAAACCGTCAATTGAAATCGGCAAAACACTTTGCTATAATAAATCGCAATGAGCGGTATTCCTTTTGGGATATTATAAACGATTTTTTTGAATTTGTACAGTATCGGAGGGATTTTGATGAAGCATTTTAATGTATGGATGCGCTCTTTTGATGACATCCAAGCCTTTGTAGCGCTGGCTTCCAAACAGACCTTTGATATTATCGTAGGACCCGACGATCAGGACATCAGCGCCAAAAGCCTGATGGCTATGCTGGGCATCAATTTCCACCGCCCTGTGCGGGTCCGCATGAATTGTGACGAAGCGGAGTTTGCCCGGTTCCAAACCGCCGCCGCCCGGTTCCTCGCCTGACTATGGCTCTTTGAGCACCGTCCTGGGAATACCCGGGGCGGTTTTTTGTACAAGAATACGGTGTATAAAAACATGGCAGCCAATTGGCTGCCATGTTTTTTAGTCTGTTTCAATTATCCCCAGAGACCATCGGGGTATTTGCCCTCAGCGTTCATTTCCTTCAAAGCAGCTACCACCACCGGCTTGTCGGCGGCATAGGTCACACCGTACCACTTGTCGCTTGACCGCAGCACCTTAACGGTTGCCTTGTCCTCCTCCAGCAGTTCGCTGACGGTCTTGGGCAGGAAGAATTCTGCCTTGGCAGGATTCTTCGGCACGTCTTCCCGGAGGAATCTGGGGAAGCGGGCTTCGATCTCCTTCAGGAAGCTGGGGGTATAACCCCACATATTCATAGAAACCGGTGTATCAAAAGCCAGATCTTCCCAGTTCTCTCCATCCACGGTGAAGTGGATGCCGCCCTCATATTTCTCAATGCAGGTCCGCTCCACAACGCTGGTCAGGAATCCCTCTTCGTTGGTCTGGCAAATGCCACGGGCCACACTGCCGTTGTCGGTAACGGTGTTACCCAACTGGTAACCTACCATGAAATAGTGGTAACGGTCCGTATCTTCTGCCTTTTCCAGTGCGTTATACAGCACCCGGAAGGCAGACTTTCCGTAATAATCGTCTGCGTTCAGCACGCCAAAGGGCGCGCCGTCAATTTCATTCTTTGCGCACAGCACCGCGTGGCTGGTACCCCAAGGCTTGGTACGCTCGGCAGGAATCTGGAAATCATCAGGTAATTCCTTATCCAATTCCTGGAATGCGTAACGGATCTCCATGGGGCACTTTTCCAGGCGCTTGCCCACAGTCTCCATAAAGTCCTTCTCAATTGCCTTTTTAATGATGATCACCGCGGTTTCAAAGCCTGCTTCATGGGCATCATACAAAGAATAGTCCAGAATTGCCTCTCCGCAGCTGCCCACCGGGTCGATCTGCTTTAATCCACCGTAGCGGCTGCCCATACCGGCTGCCATCACTACCAGAACAGGTTTTTTTGCCATAGCAACGCACTCCTTTATGCTTTTTTATTCATTATACTCCATTTATAAAAAATAGCAACGGTTATTCCAAGGCAGTAATATCCAAATAGATATTCTCTTTCCGCATTTTTTCCCATGTAAAAACCGCCGCCAGTTCCGACGCGCTGATATTGTACATTTTTTCAGTGAGACCTGCCGCATAAGCCAGAACGCCCAACAGTTTTTCCGGGCTGCAGTGTTTGCGCAGCGCACCCAGATCCAGATCCTTATCCCGCTTGCTCAAACGGCGGCCATCACAGCTCAGCAGCAGCGGCACATGGCCGTAAACAGGATTTTGAAAACCGAAGAGATTTTGCAGATACATCTGCCGGGGCGCGGAGCTGAGAAGATCCATTCCCCGTACCACTTCCGTAACACCGGCCTCTCCGTCATCCACCGTCACCGCCAGCTGATACACATATACACCATCTGCCCGGCGCACCACGAAATCACCGCACTCCGCCAGAAGGTTCTGGGCATACCGGCCCTGGCACAGGTCGTCTAACTCCCATCGGCTGTCCGGGACTTTTACGCGCCATGCAGGCGCCCTTTGAAAAGCTGCCTGCTGCTGCGCCGTCAGACCCCGGCAGGTTCCGGGATACACATAAGTACCGTCGGACAGGTGGGGCGCGTTGACACTGTGCAGCTGGCTGCGGGTGCAATAACAGGGATACAGCAATTCCAGATCCGCCAGTTTTTCAAAATACCGGTCATATACGGCACTTCTCTGGCTTTGGGGCGGGGTTTCCACATCCCAGTCAAGACCCAGCCATAAAAGATCCTCCCGTAACACTTGGGCAAATTCGCTGCTTGTCCGCTGGGTGTCCAGATCTTCCATCCGCAGCACCAGGTGGCCCTTTTGTGAGCGAATGGATAGCCATGCGATCAGCGCCGCGAATACATTTCCCAGATGCATCCGGCCGGAGGGTGTGGGCGCAAACCGTCCCACAGGTGTTTTCTGTTCCATCATAAGATCCCCTTATACCGCAAAACACACCAGCCAAGTACAAATACGATGGCCACCAGCAATGCCAGTGCCAGCAGCGTCAAACAGCCAATACTGTTCTTCTTTGTACCTTCATAAACAGCATCGCTGTATGCATCCAGATCATCATCGGCCGTGTCATTGTTATAGGCCCGGATCGTCCCGTATCGGTTGGAATAGTTATAGTAAGTTTCCTCAGATTCCTCACCGTAGTCGTTCTCATCATCCAGCAAGGCATCCGCCTCTTCCAGTTCTTCTTCCAGCCGGGCCTCTTCTTTCTCCGCCTGGGCCTCCAGCAAAAGCTCCGCCTCCAAACGGCTAAGCTCTTCCTTTTTATCCTTAAACATAGGCAGGCCTCCTTTTGCATCATTTTACCCCAAAATGACCCGAATGTAAAGAGTTCTCCTTTCGCTGCAGCCGCTGCCCCGCCAGAAAAATATTGATTCTCCCTTTTTCCTGTGCTATAATTCTACCGTGGGCAGTTGCCTGCAGAAAGGTCGAAATATTTATGTGCAAAATTCAGGAGCTCTACGATTTGACCCATACCATCGCCGCTGAATATTTGAATTCCTTTGTGTATCCCTGGGAAGCGCTGAAAGGCATTAAAGATACCATCATCGCTCTGGGTGCAGCGCTGAATCAAGAAGAATTTTCTGAGATCAGTCCTCAGGTATGGGCTCACCACACAGCAAAGATCGCTCCCACCGCTTATATCGGCAGTCCTTGCATCATCGGTGCCAATACAGAGATCCGCCACTGCGCTTTTATCCGCGGCAGCGCGCTGATCGGTGAAAACTGTGTGGTAGGCAATTCTACCGAACTGAAAAACGTTATTCTGTTTGACAACGTTCAGGTGCCTCATTATAACTATGTGGGCGACAGCATTTTGGGTTACAAGGCCCATATGGGTGCCGGCTCCATTACCTCCAATGTCAAGTCCGACAAGAGTCTGGTAGTTATCAAGTGCGATCCCCCCGTTGCCACCGGCATTAAAAAGGTCGGTGCCATGCTGGGCGACTTTGTGGAAGTAGGCTGCAACAGTGTCCTCAATCCCGGCACTGTCATTGGCCGAAACAGCAATGTATACCCCACCTCCTGCGTCCGGGGTGTGGTTCCGGCAAACAGCATCTATAAGAAGAACGATACGATTGTAACGAAGAAGTAAATACATAAATGATCGTTTAGCGCACCATCTTACGATAGATGGTGTAGGGCGGGGCCTTGGTCCCGCCGCTGGCAGTGCGGTGTTTCGGCGGGAGCAAGCCCCCGCCCTACGATATCTTTCGTAAGATAAACGATCATTTGCAGTACCTGTAAAGGAGTTATCATTATGGGAAAATATTTTGGAACTGACGGCTTCCGGGGAGAAGCCAATGTGAACCTGACCGCTGACCATGCTTTTAAGGTTGGCCGTTTTCTGGGTTGGTATTACAATATTAAGCGTCCCGCCGGTGGTGAGTCTGCCCGCATTTTGATTGGCAAAGATACCCGCCGTTCCTCTTACATGTTTGAATACGCGCTGGCAGCAGGCATCACCGCATCCGGCGCCGACGCTTATCTGCTGCACGTTACCACCACCCCCTCCGTTGCCTATGTAACCCGGATGGACGACTTTGATTGCGGTGTCATGATCTCCGCTTCCCACAATCCCTTCTATGACAACGGCATCAAGCTGCTGAACGGTCAGGGTGAAAAAATGGACGAAGAGACCATTTCCTATGTGGAAGCCTATCTTGATGGCGAGCTGGAGCTGTTCGGTGCTAAGTATCCGGAGATTCCCTATGCCAAGAAAGAAAAGATCGGCCGCACTGTGGACTATGTTGCCGGCCGTAACCGCTACATCGGCTATCTGATTAGCCTGGGCCGATTCTCTTTCAAAAACATCAAGGTTGGCCTGGACTGTGCCAACGGCGCCGCCTGGAATATTGCCAAATCCGTCTTTGACGCACTGGGCGCCAAGACCTATGTAATGAATGCCCAGCCCGACGGCACCAATATCAACGAAAACTCAGGTTCCACCCACATCGAATATCTGCAGAAGTTTGTGGTAGAGAACGGTCTGGATGTTGGCTTTGCCTATGACGGCGATGCCGACCGCTGCCTGTGCGTGGACGAGAAGGGCGAAGTGGTCAACGGTGACCATATTCTGTATATTCTCGGCTGCTACATGAAGGAAAAAGGTGATCTGGACAACAACACTGTTGTTACCACAGTCATGTCCAACTTCGGCCTGTACAAGGCGCTGGACGAAAAGGGCATCGGCTATGCCAAGACCAAGGTGGGCGACAAATATGTTTATGAGTACATGGCCCAGAACGGCTGCCGTGTAGGCGGCGAACAGAGTGGCCATATCATCATCAGCAAATACGCTACCACCGGTGACGGCATCCTCACCAGCCTGAAGGTGATGGAAGTCATGCTGGCAAAGAAGAAGACCCTGAGTCAGCTTTGCGATGGTCTGACCATCTATCCGCAGGTTTTGAAGAATGTCCGGGTCAAGTCCAAGCCGGATGCTCAGAATGATCCCGAGGTTCAGAAGGCTGTTGCCGCTGTGGCAGACCGGTTGGGTGACACCGGCAGAATTCTGGTTCGTGAATCCGGCACCGAGCCCGTGATCCGTGTTATGGTGGAAGCGCCCAGCAAGGAGCTTTGCCAAGTCTGTGTGGATGAAGTTGTGGATGTGATCTGCGAAAGAGGTCACGCAAGAGTATAATTTAACAGAAAAAGAGCGTGCCGCAGCACGCTCTTTTTGCTTTATCGTTACTGCTACAAATGATCGTTTATCTTACTGGCCACCACTGCACCTGTCATCCTGAGCGGAGTGAAAGGTCGTCGAAGGATCTTCGCACCGAAACACTGCTAAGCACTACGAAAATGCGTAGATTCTTCGACTCGCTGCGCTCGCTCAGAATGACAT
>JAZRKL010000066.1:0-2290 GCA_045646265.1 Faecousia sp. | reverse complement strand
CAGAGATGAAAACGGAAAGGCGTTGCCCAATAATCCCCGTCCGGAAGATTAAGAGTTTGTAGCGCACCAAAGCCTCCCTCTGATGAGGGAGGTGGCAAAAATCTTTGATTTTTGACGGAGGGAGAGAAAACTACCCCTCAGTCAGCCTGTTCGGCTGACAGCTCCCCTGACAAGGGGAGCCTTAGGCGATCCCGCGCCATTACAACATACGAAAACCCGGCCTGTGGTTGCAACCATAGGCCGGGTCGGTTATTATTTTGAAATCAAATTGGCCCTTTTCAGCAGGGGAGCCAGGGTCATGTACAGGGGAACAGAAACCACGGCGGCGATGATGCCGTTGACAGTGGAGACCAGGCCCTTCTGGGTAACGGTGAGCGTGACGGCCTCCAGAGGAAGTCCCAACACGAAATAATCCTCGATAAAGCTCTTTCCCAGATACAAGATCACATAGCTGACAGCGCCGATGACAGCGCCAAGAATGATCTTCCACAGAACCTCTTTGCCGCACTTATGGGCGATGACACCGCAGATCCAAGCCATGAGAAATTTAAAAGCAAAGGTAAAGGGCGCTGACGCAATGTATAACGGATTGGTCAGGTCAAAGAACATGGAGCCGATACCGGCAGCCAAACCTCCTTGGAAAGGCCCCAGCAGCAGGCCGGACAGCAGGCACATCACATTGCCCATATGCAGCCGGGTAGAACCGATGGCGGTGGGAATATTGATCTGCAGATAAGCAGAAGTCACATATACCAGTGCAGCCATAATGCCTACAAATGCTACTTGACGAATGCTGAGTTTTTTCATAATTGTTGCCTCCCAAAGGATCTTGTCTGGATTATAGCACAAGCTGACAATAAAAACAGTATCAAAATAAACTAATAAAATAATACCAGATAGGAGAGGGAAAATGCAACTTCCTGTTTACAGAAGCGGCGCTTATGTGGTATATTATACGATAAGAGATTATGTAAAGAGGTTGCGATGATGAATTATATCATTTTGGACATGGAATGGAATCAGCCCTGGCCCGGTTCTCCCTCTGCCAAGAAGGTGCTGCCGGTACAGATCCGGGGTGAGATCATTCAGATCGGCGCTGTGCGGGTCAAGGAGGATCAGCAGGTGGCGGATGAATTCCAGGTGATGATCAAACCGAAATACTATAGAAGACTCAACCGTCGGGTCAGCAAACTGACCGGTATCAAGGAATCCCAATTGAAGGAAGAGGGAATCCCGTTTCCGGAAGCCATGGAGCGATTCCAAAGCTGGTGCGGTGAGGATATTATTTTCCTGACTTGGGGTTTTGATGATATTACTATCCTGCGGGAAAATCTGCGGCTGTACGGTCTGAAGGAAGATTGGACCGACCACTGGTACAATGCCCAGATGATCTTCAATGCCCAGACCGACGGCTCCAATGCCCAGAAGGCACTGAAGACCGCAATGGAAATCTTCGGCATCGAAGCAACCCGTCCTGCCCATGATGCCCTGGGTGATGCCTATCACACAGCCCTGATCTGTGCCCGTCTGGATCTGAAGAAGGGCGCCCGGGAGTATGATGAGGCGCTGAAGAGCCATGAGAACGGTTTCCACGGCGCGGAGCTTCCCGGCTGCATTGCCCGTAAGGTCTACTATGATTATGCCGACAAGCGTGCTGCCCTCAGTGCCATGGCAGGAGAAGAGACCCTGTGTCCCCTGTGCGGTGCCAGAATGCTGGGTTCCCGGTGGTTTGCCCAGCCGGGTCACCGCTATATGGATCTGGCGACCTGCCCTGAGGATGGAAAATTCCTGATCCGTGTACGTCTGTCCCAGCAGCCGGATGGTCTGGTTCGGGTCAGCCGTCTGACCTACGAGGCAACCTCCGAAGCCGCAGAAGCCTATGCCCGCCGGGCGGAGAAGGCCGATCCGGAAGAGGGCGCAAGACCCCGCCGCCGTCGCCGCAGAAGAAGTGCCGCTGTTTCTGCTCCTGCAGCGGAGGAATCGAAAGAATAAGCAAAAGCGCATCCGAAAGGATGCGCTTTTTTATTGATAATACAGCTTTACTGTCAGCGCTGCCATAGTAAATCCCACGAAATCCGCGAACAATGCCGCGGGAATGGTATAGCTTGTCTTTTTGACCCCGGCGGCGCCGAAGTAGACGCTGATGGTGTAAAAGGTCGTTTCGGTAGATCCCAGCATCACTGCCACGGTCCGGCCGATTTGAGAATCCACACCGTATTGCGCCATCAGATCCGCCCCCACAGCCAGTGCCGCACTGCCGCTGATGGGGCGGATCAGCACCAGAAGAGCA
>JAZRKL010000065.1:0-3295 GCA_045646265.1 Faecousia sp. | reverse complement strand
ATCAGCCTGACTGTCCATCTGGACAATGAGAACTTCCCCCAGGTGAAGATTCGGCTTTACCGCTATGACGGTAGCCTGTGCCTGGCAGTCGTAGACGGTGAAACCGTGTCCCTCGTTGACCGCAGCGCGGTCATGGAGCTTGTGGAAGCAGTTCAATCCATCGTATTGAATAAAGCGCAGTCCTCCGAAGCATAAACATGAGCAATAATGATCTCCCGGCTTAATGCCGGGAGATCATTGCAGGGTGTTTCGTATATGGATACATCAAAGATAGAATTTCATTTTTTCCTTGTGGCATTTGTAGAAATGGCAATATCAGCTGCAATCTTCGCAACAATACGCAGACGTCAAAAGCTTCCACAGAAAAAGTTCCGTCTGCTGATCTCACTGGAAGTATTTTCGTTTTGGCTGTTGGGAACACTCCTGCTGGCCATCGGGTTAGTACTATGGATCAGTACGGAGCTATAATGTGGTCTTTTTGTCATATAGTTTAGCAGATTCCTTTCTTTTGAGTGTTGTTTGCAGCGTAAAATAATCTGTTTTAAGGAGCAGTTATACATGCCAATAAAATATTACGATTATACAGGAAAAATCCCCAATCCTGCTCCGGATAACAATATAGAATTATTCCTTCAAAATGCAATGTTGACCGCACAACTGGAAGCAGAGCATAAATCAACACAGTCCGGAGAAGAACCTTTGGCTGAGAACGCTGATGCGTCTGTGGCTTCCCTGCAAACAATCGATGAAGTAGCTGCGCCGTCCATTGATCCACGATTGATCCTTGCGAATATTGCCACAGCAGGGGACTCTGTTGTCCGACCCAGGCCGCACAGAAAACCGCCCGATATTCTTGCTCCAGAATCCAGCCTTGATGCTAAGCCGCGTATAGATAAAAAGGTATAAACGGTACAGCAGGCAGGATTCTTCTGGCCGTATTTCCCACTGTGGGCATAGTTGACAACAGTAGCAAATCGTCCTATAATATGCAGCATGCTACAGTTTTTGGAGGTGACGAGCTATGCACGAAGATCATATTGGATTTTTGCTGAAGCAGGTTACCGATAAGCTGCAAACTCGTGCCGACGCGCAAATGAAAAGCTGGCAGATCACCCTTTCCCAAAGCCGTGTATTGGGCTATCTTGACCAGCATGGAGGACAGGCAACGCAAAGAGATCTGGAAGTGGCACTCAGTGTTTCCCATCCAACGGTTGTAGGACTGGTGTCCCGTTTAGAGCAGAACGGATTTGTTATCTGTTGGCAGGATCTGGCAGACCGCCGAAATAAGCTGGTTGCGCTGACCGACAAAGCTAAAACGATGGGGACTGAGTTGGCAGCGGATGTATCGCGACAGGAGGCGTATATGCTGCGCGGGCTGAGCCCGGAAGAAATCGTAGCGCTGAAGTACGCATTAAAAACCATCTATCAAAATCTGGACTGAATCTCAGCCGGGAGACCGGCTGAGTCTTTTACCCCAAAGTGTAGCAAGCTACAAATCTGTAAAGGAGACGACACATTTATGATCCAAACCCTTGCCGGGAGCCTCCGGCAGCATAAGCGAGGCTCAGTCGTTACGATACTGCTCTCCGTGGTGGAGTGCCTGTTCGAAATCATCATACCGTTGTGTATGTCGGGTCTTATTGACTACGGTGTGGAACAGGGCGAGTTGGGGCAGGTATGGAAATACGGCGGATTGCTGCTGGTTTTCGCCCTACTGGAGCTGGCGGCCGGTGTGGCAGCGGCACGGATCGGCTCCATGACCTCTGTGGGCTTTGCCGCCAATCTGCGGCAGGATATGTACGACAATGTGCAGACCTTTTCCTTTTCCAACATCGACAAGTTCTCCACCGCATCCATCGTCACCCGCCTGACCACCGATGTGACCAATGTACAGAACGCCTATCAGATGCTCATCCGCATGGCAGTTCGCGGACCAGTGATGCTGGTGTTTGCCATGGTGGTTTCTTTCCGCATCCACCGGCAGATCTCTTTGATTTTCTTGCTGGTGATCCCGGTGATGGCCTTTTTGCTTCTCCTGATTGTGCGGAAGGTGCACCCTGTTTTTACGAATGTATTTAAGACCTATGACGGTCTGAACAATGTGGTGCAGGAAAATGTTCGGGGTATCCGCGTTGTCAAGTCCTTCAATTTGGAGGAGCGCCAGATTGGCCAGTTCACCGGAATTTCTGAAAAGATCTTCCGCAACTTTGCCAAAGGCGAACGGCTACTGGCTCTGAACAATCCTATCATGCAGTTTTTCATGTATGCCTGTACACTTCTGATCTCCTGGTTGGGCGCAAAGGCTATCATTGCATCCGGCAATAATCCTGCGGTGGGCCTCACCACCGGTAATCTGACTGCCCTCATCAACTACGCCACGCAAATTTTGATGAGCCTGATGATGCTGTCCATGGTGTTTGCCATGATCACCATTGCCGCGTCTTCGGCAGAGCGTATTACAGAGATCCTGCGGGAGCAGACCGATATCCGTGATCCTGAAAACCCGGTAGAAGCAGTAGCAGACGGAGATGTGCGTTTTGAGGACGTACAATTCGCGTACAACGCAAAAGCGGAAAAACTGGTGTTGGATCATATCGACCTGCATTTCCGGTCAGGAGATACCATTGGCATTCTGGGCGGCACCGGTTCCAGCAAGTCCAGTCTTGTGCAGCTGATTCCCCGTCTGTATGATGTGACACAAGGCTGCGTCAAGGTGGGCGGCGTGGATGTGCGCAGATATTCTCTGAATGCCCTGCGAAACAGCGTGGCGATGGTGCTGCAAAAGAACGAACTGTTCTCCGGCACCATCAAAGAGAATCTTCTCTGGGGCGATCCGGAAGCCACGGATGAGGAACTTGTACATGCCTGTAAACTGGCCTGTGCCGACGAGTTTATCCAGACGTTTCCCGATAAATACGACTCCTACATCGAGCAGGGCGGCACTAATGTTTCCGGCGGTCAGAAACAGCGTTTATGTATCGCGCGGGCATTGCTGAAAAAGCCCAAGGTGCTGATTCTGGACGATTCTACCTCAGCGGTCGACACCCGAACGGATGCGCTGATTCAGAAAGCCTTTGCCCAGTATCTTCCCGAGACCACGAAAATCATCATTGCCCAGCGGGTCAGCTCGGTTCAGCACGCCGATCAGATCGTAGTGCTGAACGACGGCAAAATTGCTGCTGTGGGCAAACACGAAGGTTTGCTGCAAACCTGTGAGATCTACCGTGAAGTATATATGTCCCAGCAGAAAGGAGGAGTTGACCATGAAGAATGAGAAGAAGCCTATGCCTGGTTC
>JAZRKL010000064.1:0-5323 GCA_045646265.1 Faecousia sp. | reverse complement strand
AACAAGGTGGTACCGCGTTAATTTTGACGCCCTTGATTGAAATCAAGGGCGTTTTTTCATTTTTAGGAGGAATCCCATATGTGTGAAAAGTGCAAGGGTAATTATTACATTACCACTCCCATCTACTATCCTTCTGACAATCTGCACATCGGACATGCCTACTGCACCGTGGCAACCGATACCATGGCCCGCTACAAGCGGCTGCAGGGCTACAATGTCAAGTTCCTCACCGGCACCGACGAGCACGGCCAGAAGAAAGAGGACAAGGCAAAGGAAGCCGGCGTCACCCCCCAGCAGTTTGTTGACAACATCGTTCTGGGCGAGAAGGGCGTCATCGACCTGTGGAAGCTGATGAACATTTCCTATGACCGTTTCATCCGCACCACCGATGATTACCATGTGGCCGCCATCCAGAAGATCTTCAAGAAGATGTACGACAACGGCGACATCTACAAGGGTTCCTACAAGGGCAAGTACTGCAAGCCCTGCGAATCCTTCTGGACGGAAAGCCAGCTTGTAGACGGCAAATGCCCCGACTGCGGCCGTGAGTGCATGGACGCAGAAGAGGAAGCCTACTTCTTCCGTCTTTCCAAGTACGCTGACCGTCTGCAGGACCTGCTGGAAAACACCGATTTTCTGGAACCCCGCTCCCGTGTCAACGAGATGGTCAACAACTTCATCAAGCCGGGTCTGGAGGACCTGTGCGTCTCCCGCACCAGCTTCACCTGGGGCGTTCCCGTGGACTTTGACGAGGGCCATGTGGTCTACGTCTGGATCGATGCCCTGTTCAACTACATGACCGCTTTGGGCTTCTGCAACGACAAGTACGATGACCTGGGCGAGTTCTGGCCTGCCGATGTCCACTTCGTGGGCAAGGAGATCGTCCGTTTCCATGCCATCATCTGGCCTGCTATCCTGATGAGCCAGGGCCTGCCCCTGCCCAAGAAGGTCTACGGCCACGGCTGGCTGAACTTCAACGGCGAGAAGATGAGCAAGTCCCGGGGCAATGTGGTGGATCCCTATATGCTGTCCGAGCGCTTCGGCGTGGATGCTCTGCGGTTCTTCCTGCTGCGGACCTTCCCCTTCGGCTCTGACGGCAACTTCACCAACGAGCTGCTGATGTCCACCATCAACACAGACCTTGCCAACACCCTGGGCAATCTGGTTTCCCGCACCGTGGCCATGAACCAGAAGTATTTCGGCGGTACTCTGGCAGAAGGCGGCGAAGCCGCGCCTCTGGACGAAGAACTGAAGACCCTTGCCGCTGAGGTCTGTGCCAACTATGAGACCCAGATGGACAAGTTCCAGTTCTCCGTGGCGCTGAACGAAGTGTTCCGGCTGCTGGACCGTGCCAACAAGTATATCGACGAGACCACCCCGTGGATTCTGGCAAAGTCCGAGGACACCATGCCCAGACTTCTCACCGTTATGAAGAACCTGTGCGAGTGCATCCGCATCGCCGCCATTCTCATCACCCCCTTCATGCCCGAAACCACCGAAAAGATTCTGGCGCTGCTGAATGTTACCGAAAGCAGCTGGGATTCCAAGGACTACAATGCCGACCACTGCTGGACCACCACCGTGGGCGCGCCTCTGTTCCCCCGTCTGGATGTGGAGAAGGAGCTGGCCGCTCTGGAAGAGCTGTCCAAGCCCAAGCCCACCATCGAGATTGAGCCTTACGCAGAAGAAAATGTGGACTTCGACACCTTCTGCAAGAGCGATTTCCGTGCCGTAAAGGTCAAGGCATGCCAGAATGTCAAGAAGTCCGACAAGCTGCTGCAGTTTACCTTGGACGACGGCACCGGAACAGATCGCCAGATCCTCTCCGGCATCGCCAAGTACTACAAGCCTGAGGAGCTGGTAGGCAAGACCCTGGTGGCCATCACCAACCTGCCTCCCCGGAAGATGATGGGTCGTGAGTCCTGCGGCATGCTGCTCAGCGCCATCCACACCGACAAGGGCGAGGAAAAGCTGAACCTCATCATGATCGATGACGCCATCCCCGCCGGCGCAAAATTGTGTTAATGGAAAATTGAAAATGTAAAATTGAAAATTGATGTATTTGCTGACGCAAATGATTTTAAATAGTCGGCAAAGCCGACACAATAATTTTCAACTTTCAATTATCAATTTTCAATTTAAAGGGCCACTGACAAGTGGCCCTTTTCCATTAACTGTCCCTTTTCTTGACAGGGATATTCTTTAGTGATATAGTTAAACTAATAATTATCGCTTCTTCGGAGGTGCTTTATGAACATTATCATCGCCGGTGACGGCAAGGTCGGCTCTACGCTGGTGCGTCTGCTCAGCGCCGAAGGCCATGACCTGACCCTCATTGATCTGAACCAGAAAACGCTGGAAAATACCGTCGAGCAGTACGATGTGATGGCGGCAGGGGGCAACTGCGCCTCTATGCGCGTCCTGCTGGATGCAGGCATCAAGGACGCGGACCTGCTCATCGCCGTGACAGGTCAGGACGAAGTGAACCTTCTGTGCTGCATGACCGCCCACGGTATCAACCCCAACCTGCACACCATCGCCCGGATCCGCAACCCCGAATACACCGAGCAGATCCACAGCATGCGTGACCTGTTTGCCCTGTCCATGACCGTCAACCCGGAAAAGCAAGCGGCTTTGGAAATGGAAAAGCTGCTGCGCTTCCCCGGCTTCCTGCGGCGGGAAAGCTTCGCCAAGGGTCGTGCCGAGATCGTGGAGCTGCGGGTGGATGAAAACAGCAAGCTGAAGGATGTTTCCCTCATTGAGATGTACCGCATCGTCAAGTGCCGTGTGCTGGTGTGCGCGGTGCTGCGGGGCGGCAAGGCCATCACTCCCGGCGGCCAGTTTGTGCTGCGCAGCGGTGACCGGATCTTCGTCACCGCCCCCACCTCCAATCTGGCAATGCTGCTGAAGAATCTGGACATCGGCACCCGCCGGGTCAAGAGCTGTCTCATTGGCGGCGGCGGAAGAACCGGCTACTATCTGGCCCAGCTTCTGGAGGATGACGGCATCCGGGTGCGGATTCTGGAAAAAGACCCGGAGCGCTGCCGGATTCTGGCCGGCGCCTTGGAGCGTGCCGAGATCATCCACGGTGATTTCTCCGACCGGAAGGTGCTGGAAGCAGCGGGTCTTTCGGACTGCGATGCCTTCTTATCCCTGTCCGGCATTGACGAGATCAACATGGTCACCAGCCTGTATGCCGCCTCTCAGGGTGTGCGGCAGGTCATCACCCATCTGGGCCGTCCGGAAAACAGCGTGCTGGCCGGCGGCTTAGGCATCGGCAGCATCGTCTGTCCCCGTGAGCTTTGCTCCAACGATATCGTGCGCTACGTCCGGGCCATGGAAAACCAGACCGGCGCGGCTATCTCCGTCCACGGCATTGCCGACGGCAACGCTGAAGCGGTGGAATTTCTGGCAGACGACACCACCAAAAATCTGGGTGTGCAGCTGAAGGAGCTGAAGCTGCGGCCCAATGTGCTGATCGCTTCCATCTCCCACGGCGGCAAGGTGGAGATCCCCCACGGTACCAGTACCATTGAAAACGGCGACAGCGTGGTGGTAGTCACCACCGCGCGCGGCACCATCGATACGCTCAACGACATTTTTGCATAAATCCCCTACCCTTGTCATTCTGAGGAGCGAAGCGACGAAGAATCCCCGGCGAAACGATAGATTGGAGATCCTTCGCCTACGGCTCAGGATGACATAAACAACGAGGTAACCTTATGAATCTAAAAATGATCGGGCGGTTTTTGGCACAGCTCATTGCTTTGGAAGCTGCCCTGATGGTCCTGCCCGTAGCCATCAGCATGGGCTACGGCGAATGGCATACGGTCAAAGGCTTTGGCATCTCCATGGCCATTATGCTGGCGGTTTCCGGCGGCCTGTGGCTGCTGTGCCGTAAAGGCAACCGCCGCTTCGGCCCCACCGACGGCATGGTCTGCACCGGCCTTGGCTGGGTGGTTCTCAGCCTGCTGGGTGCCATGCCCTTCTGCCTGTCCGGCGAGGTGGCGCGGTATATCGATGCCCTGTTTGAGATCGTGTCCGGCTTCACCACCACCGGCGCGTCCATTCTTACGGATGTGGAAGCGCTGTCCCATGGTTTGATCTTCTGGCGCAGCCTCAGCAACTGGCTGGGCGGCATGGGTGTTCTGGTGCTGCTGCTGGCCATCGCCCCCAACGGCGGCGGCTTTACCATGCACCTGCTGCGGGCGGAATCTCCCGGCCCGGATGTGGGCAAGCTGGTACCCAAAATGAAAAAGACCGCTCTGATCCTCTACGGCATTTACATGGGTCTGACGGTGATCAATTTCCTGTTTTTGATTATTGGCCGGATGCCCGCCTTTGACGCGATCTGTACCGCCATGAGCACCGCCGGTACCGGCGGCTTCGGCATCAAGAACGACTCCTTCGCTTCTTTCTCCCCCTACATCCAGAATGTGACCACGGTGTTCATGTTCCTGTTTGGTATCAACTTCAGCTGCTATTACCTGCTGCTTCTGGGCGGCTTCAAGGCCGTATTCAAGGACGAGGAGCTGCGGCTGTATATCGGTCTGTTCCTGCTGGCGGCAGCCATCATCGTCATCGACATCCGCCCCATGTACGGCACACTGGAAGAAACCATCCGGCACTCTGCCTTCCAGGTCAGCACCATTATGACCACCACCGGCTTTGCCAGCACCGACTTTGACCAGTGGCCCATCCTTTCCAAGAGCCTGCTGCTGTTTTTGATGATCATCGGCGGCTGCGCCGGTTCTACCGCCGGCGGTCTGAAATGCTCCCGGCTGCTGCTGATCCTCAAGAGCCTGGGAAGAAATATCCGCAAGGTCACCCACCCGACGAAGGTGGAGGTGGTTCGCTCCAACGGCAAGGCCGTCAGCGAGTGGGTGCTGGACAACACCAATGCCTATCTTGCGGCCTATGTGATCATCAGTGTTCTGAGCTTCTTGATTTTGAGTCTGAATGGCTGCAGCATCGGCACCAACCTTTCCGCCATGCTGTGTACCTTCAATAACATCGGCCCCGGCATCGAAGCCGTGGGACCCACCTGCAATTTCAGCTTTTTCAGTGACCTGTCCAAGCTGACACTGATCTTTAACATGCTGGCAGGCAGATTGGAGATCTTCCCCATGCTGATCCTCTTCTCCCGCCAAACCTGGAAGAGATAAGCATAGATTCCGCACTGTAAATGATCGTTTATCTTACCAGCTAACACCGCACCTGTCATCCTGAGCGGAGTGAAACGGAGTCGAAGGATCTTCGCACCGAAATACTGCTAAGCATTATGATAATGCGTAGATTCTTCGACTCCCTTCGGTCGCTCAGA
>JAZRKL010000063.1:0-26468 GCA_045646265.1 Faecousia sp. | reverse complement strand
TACTACGACAAGGCAGCCCGTGCAGGCGGCAACACCGGTGAGGTGCTGCTGTCCCTGGTGGAGCGTCGTCTGGACAACGTCGTGTACCGTCTGGGTTTTGCTAACTCCCGCCGCCAGGCTCGCCAGCTGGTGAACCATGGTCATTTCACTGTTAACGGCAGCCGCGTCAACATCCCCAGCTATCTGGTAAAGACCGGTGACGTTGTTGCTGTTTGCGAGAAGAGCGTTTCCAATACTTTCTTCAAGACTCTGAAGGAAGCTGACGCTTTCGTTGCTGCTCCCAAGTGGCTGGATCGTGATAAGAACACCCTCACTGGTAAGGTCATTGCTGTGCCTACTCAGGCAGACATCGACTTCGACATCGCAGTACACCTGATCGTCGAGTTGTACTCCAAGTAATTGACCCCCTGTTTGTTCGCTCGTATGCTACGTGGGGTGCATGCACCCCACACTGAAAAAGGAGGGTTTATAATTCATGGTTGAAATTGAAAAGCCTCGCATTACCTGTCTGGATTCCGTTGAGGATCCTTCCTACGGTAAGTATGTTGTAGAACCCCTGGAGCGCGGTTACGGCATGACCCTGGGTAACTCCCTGCGCCGTATCCTGCTGAGCAGTCTGCCCGGCTATGCCGCTACTTCTGTAAAGATTGCCGGTGTCCAGCATGAGTTCTCCACCATCCCTGGTGTTAAGGAAGATGTCACTGAAATCGTTCTGAATGTAAAGCGCATGATCATGAAGCTTCACGGCCAGAACGTGAAGACTGTTTATATCGATGCTGTTGGCCCCTGTGAGGTCACTGCAGGCGATATCAAGGCTGATGGCGAGGTAGAGATCCTGAATCCCGAGCTGCACATCTGCACCCTGGGTCATGATTCCACCTTTAACATCCTGATCACCCTGTCTCAGGGCCGCGGCTATGTTCCCTCTGACCGGAACAAGACCGCCCAGACTGTGATCGGTGTGATTCCCATTGACTCCATCTATTCCCCTGTTAAGAAGGTGAATTACACGGTGGAGCCTTGCCGTGTCGGCGATAAGACCGACTTCGACAAGCTGACCCTTGAGGTCTGGACCGATTCCACTATCTCTGCCAAGGACGCTGTGTCCCTGGGTGCTAAGATCCTGTCTGACCATCTGATGGTATTTACCAACCTGTCTGACACTGTCAGCGCCGGTTCTACCGTTGTGGAAAAGACTTCTGACCGCCCCGACACCAAGCTGTCCATGACCATTGATGAGCTGGATCTGTCCGTCCGGAGCTTCAACTGCCTGAAGCGTGCCAACATCAACACTGTTGCCGATCTGATCAACAAGACCGGTGAGGACATGATGAAGGTTCGTAACATGGGTAAGAAGTCCCTGGATGAGGTTCAGAAGAAGCTGGAAATGATGGGCCTGTCCCTGGCCAGCGAAGATTCTGGCAGCAACAACTGATTTTTAGGAAGCTAACCTTTATTTAAGGAGGAAACGTTCATGTTCGGTACTCGTAAACTGGGCAAGACCAGCACTCAGAGAAAAGCCCTGCTGCGTCAGCTGGTAACTGATCTGCTGGAGAACGGCAAGCTTGAAACCACCTTCTATCGCGCCAAGGAAGTCCAGCCTGTGGTTGAGAAGATGATCACCCTGGCTAAGAAGGGCGGCCTGGCTAACTATCGCAGAGCTCTGGCATTCATCACCAAGGAAGATGTTGCTAAGAAGCTGTTCGATGAGATTGGTGCTAAGTATGCCGATCGTAACGGTGGCTACACCAGAGTGACCCGCACCGGCGCTCGCCGTGGCGACGCTGCTGAGATGGCGGTCATCGAGCTGGTATAATCCCAGCCCCAAAACAAATGTAAGAGCCTGCGGAATTTCCGCAGGCTCTTTTATCGTATATGCGCATTCACAGCTGTCATTTATCTTTTCTGGTCTGTCTGCGATGCGGCTAGTTTCCTGTACTGCAAAGGTGTCAAGCCATACTTTTCTTTATATCGAAGTATAAAGTAACTCACATCGTTATATCCCGCGTCAAGTGCAACCTCTGTTATTGGAATCGTAAGTTTTTCCAAAAGAATCCTTGCGTAATCCAACTTCAGACCATTGCAGTAAGCGGGCAGGGACATCTTGCATTTCTCGTTGAACATATGACTAATATAGGACTTACTGCGTCCAAACTGCTTACATAACTTGTCCAGAGTCACCTGTCCATGGCGTTCACGCAAAAACTGGAGAATAAGATTGTATTCGTCTTGAGAATCTTCTAACATAGGATAACGGAGTAAAAGCTCAAACATTCTACACAGCGGTGGAATTACTTTATCTAAAAGCTCTGTTGGGATTTCATTATGTAAAAGACATCTCTCCCATATATCGACATTGATACAGTCCTGTGTCGGTACTGCACTCCGATATCCACTGACCGCAATATAAGCTGCAATTTCCTTTTCATCATAGACCAGGGAAATATATTCCTTAACACCCGCATAACATGACCTGCAAAAGCACCGTCCGAAAGAATTGCCACGCAGAATGTTCTGCTGGTAGCATATGCATTTCTCCCAGTTATCTTTTTTTACAACTGCACAGTATGGATTTTTGTGTATACTGTACGGTACCAGTTTTGAAAACATTTCATCAGGAAAGCTGCGTAGCTTTTTGGTACTGAAGTGTACACTGACACTCAATTCCAATTTGCTCTCAAGAAAGGAAAGGTAGGAGACAATATTGTCGATTAGTTCATGCATTTTCGTTCTCCGTGCATAATTTTCATGTTTTAATGCAGAAACGTCATAGTAATGGCGGATATAATGTAATATAATTGCATTATAAGGAATATACAACTGAAAATCAAGGGGTGGTTGCTATGTTATCTAAGAAACAGATTACTTGTGATTTCTGCGTAATTGGTGGTGGTCTGGCGGGTATGTGCGCTGCAATATCCGCTGCCAGAGAGGGACTTCGTGTTGTGCTGATGCATGAACGTCCGGTTTTGGGTGGAAACGCTTCATCAGAAATCCGGATGTGGATCTGCGGTGCCCTTGGGCAGAATAACCGGGAAACCGGTATTATTGAAGAGATCGCACTGGAGAGCTTATACCGAAACCCTACCAAGAGCTATGCGGTGTGGGATTCTATTCTCTATAGCTTTGTTCGGCGGGAGAAGAACATCACGCTGCTGCTGAACTGCACCTGCATGGATGCCCACGCAGTAGAGGGTACCTATGCCCATGGCCGGACAAAACGCATCCAGTCTGTGACAGGTTATCAGATGACCACTCAGCGCTTTATAGAGGTACACGCAGATTACTTTGCGGACTGCTCCGGTGACAGCATTCTGGCACCGCTGGTAGGTGCAGAGTTTCGCATTGGCAGGGAAGCGGCGGACGAATTTGGTGAGCTTACTTCTACGCAGGTTGCTGACCGAAAGACTATGGGCATGTCTTGCCTGATCCAAGGACGGGAAACACACCAGAAAATCCCGTACCTGCCTCCTGAATGGGCGGCAAAGCTTGGGGATAAGGACTTTGTAAACAGAGAACCTCATATGTACCGCGATTCCGAAAACTTCTGGTATCTGGAACTGGGCGGTAACCGGGATTCCATCGGTGATACAGAAGAACTTCGGGATGAACTGGTTTCTCTGGCAGCCGGAACGTGGGACTATGTTAAGAACTCCGGAAAATTCGATGTAGAGAATTGGGATCTGGAATTCCTTGGATTCCTGCCGGGGAAACGGGAATCCAGAAGAATGTGCGGAGAATACATGATTACCCAACGTGATATTTCGGACAATACCGTTTTCGACGATGAGATCGCCTATGGCGGTTGGCCTCTGGATGACCATTTCCCGGACGGGTTCTACCACCGTGGTGTTCCCAATACATATTATGCGACACCGGCTCCGTACTCACTGCCTTACCGTGCGCTTTATTCAAGAAATGTCGATAATCTCTTCTTTGCGGGCCGTAATATCAGTATGACCCACATGGCAATGAGCAGCATTCGAGTTATGGCAACCTGCGCGCTTCTGGGTGAAGCGGTTGGCAAGGCGGCATATTTCGCGTCAACCAATGGCTGTGCGCCTCATGATGTGTATCTGCATCACCTTTCGGAACTGCAAAGCAAGCTTCTCGATTGCGATTGTTTCCTGCCATCCAAGGTCAGGTCGATTTCCGATGCCTGCCGTGATGCAAAGTTAATTGGAGCGACGGACTTAATCCGTAACGGTCAGGACCGTCCCCATGCAATTTATGATACGGATGATGAGTCCGCTTGTTGCAGAGTTGCTCCCGGAGCAGAAGTTACCTACAGTTTCCCGGAGACCCAAGTGCAATCTGTGCATCTGGTGTTTTCCAGTGACTTAGACCGTACTACTTTGCTGGGTGACAGTGCCGTAGAGAAAAATCGGTCAACCCGTTCCAATTACCGTCTGGATCATCCCCTGCAGCGGATGCCCATGACGTTGTGTAAGGAATTCTATCTCTATGGTGAGAGAAATGGGAATCGGCAGGAACTGCTGCATGTAGAGGATAATCATAAGCGGGCATACCATTTGGAAATCAACCAAGTATTTGAGAAACTGATCTTGATCCCTGTCTCCACATGGGGCTGTGAGGGAGCACACCTCATTAGCTTCGACTTTATGTAAGTTTACATTCGTAACATAAAAATACCGGACATGCAAAAGCATGTCCGGTATTTGTTGTATTAGGACAGAAGATCAGCCGTGGCTTCGTCTTCGTACTGGCGGGTATAAAGCTCGTGGTAGTAACCCTGCAAGGCCAGAAGCTGGTTGTGGGTGCCTTGCTCGACGATCTTACCATCCCGAACAACCAGAATGATATCAGCATTTCTCACGGTGGACAGGCGGTGGGCGATCATCAGCGCGGTTCTGCCCTCGGTGACGGATTCCATGGCTGCTTGAATTCGTGCTTCTGTCATGGTATCGACGGAGGCAGTGGCTTCATCCAGAATCAAGATCCGGGGATCGGCCAGAACAGCACGGGCGAAGGAAATCAGTTGCTTTTCGCCTGTGGATAGCAGATCACCGCCTTCACCTACGTCGGTATCCAAGCCATGTTCCAGATGGGCAATGACTTCCTCAGCACTGACGGTACGGATGGCGTTCCAGATCTGTTCCTCTGTGGCATTGGGGTTACCCATCAGCAGGTTTTCCCGGACAGTGCCGGAAAACAGATGGGGTGTTTGCAGCACATAGCCGATAGCGGAGTGGAGCCAAAGCTGGGAACGCTCCCGGGCATCCCGTCCGTCAATGAGCAATGTGCCCTTCGTCGGCTCATAGAATCGGCAGACCAGATTGACCAGGGTGGATTTGCCCGCACCGGTCTCACCGACAATGGCCAGATGGGTGCCGAAGGGAATCTTCAAAGAGAAGTTTTCTAGAACGGTCTCCTCGCCGTCGGGATATTGGAAGGTCACATCCCGGAATTCAATGTCGCCCTTCAACGGCTCCCAGTTTTCCTTCTTGGGTTCAAAGCTGTCACCGTATTTTTCAATAACCTCAGGCGTATCAACAACATCGGATTTCACAGCCAGCAGATTGGTAAACCGCTCGATATTGACCTGGGTGGTGATCAGATCGGAGAAAATATCCACAAGCCAGCGGATGGGTTCCATCATGCCCTGTGCGTAGGACATAAAAATGGAGAAGGTACCCAACTCTGTAATTGCGATATAACCGCCCTTCCACAGAACAATGGCCAGCGCCACACTGGATGCCAGATTCATGGTACCTGCAAACAGACCCCGCAGCCGGGAGGCATGGATGGTCTTGCTGCGCATGGTACGGGTATCTTCCTGAAATTGCTGCTCCATCTTTTCTTCGATGGAAAGGGATTTGATGGTCTTGGCACCGGTGATGCCCTCATTGAAATTGCCGGTGATCTTGGAGTTGACTTCCCGGACCTCCCGGTTTACATGGATCAGCTTTTTCTGGAAGATGGAGAACAGCACCACCAAAAGCGGAACGATGGAAAGCACCATGGCGGTCAGCCGCGGGTTAATGGCCAGCATTACAACGATGGCACCCACCAGATAGGAAATGCGCCAGACGCAATCCACCAGTGTCCAGGATACCAGTGTGCCGATGCGGGACGTATCGCTCATGAGCCGCGCATGAATATAGCCCACGCTATTCTGGTTGAAATAGGAAAAGGAAAGGGTCTGCAGGTGGTTGAATCCGGCCTGCCGCAGATCCCTGTGAATCCGCACTTCAATGACCGTGGCCAGCTTGCAGGAAATGTAGTTAAATGCCGATGCGGCCAGAAGGGTCAGAAGATACGCAATGATAAACCATACGATGGTGTCAAATATGCCCAGCCCCACATAATGGTCCAGCGCATAACGTTGGAATAGGGGGATGACGATGTCAGTTACACTGCCCATCAAGCCGAAGAACACCATAATGAGAATGTGCTTTTTCTCTGGCTTCAAAAAGGGCAGGATCCTGCCAATTCCAAAGAATTTGAGATGCGTTGTTTTATTGTTTTCCATCACACGGTCACCTCCTTGGAACCGCTTTGGGTTTCGTATATCTTTTGATAGATGCCGCCGCTTTGCTTCAGCTGCTCGTGGGTGCCTTCTTCCACGATCCTGCCCTTGTCCAAAACAATAATCTTATCCGCGGCGGAAAGAGTAGTGATCCGGTGGGAGATCAGAATCACACTGGCCTTACCAAACCGTTTGGCGATGGCCTGACGGATCTTGGCATCGGTCTGGGTATCCACAGCAGAGAGGGAATCATCGAATATCATAATGGGCACATCCTGCGTCAACATCCGGGCAATGGCGGAGCGTTGCTTCTGGCCGCCGGAAAGGGTAACACCCCGTTCGCCGACCATGGTATCGTAACCGGAAGCGAAAGAAGTAATGGTCTCGTCCAGCGCTGCCGCTGCGGCGGCAGACCGTACCGCTTCCATGTCCAGAATGGGGGAGGCGATGCCGATATTCTCTGCTATGGTTCTGGAAAACAGGTAAGGCTCCTGCAAAACGATGCCAATATTGCGCCGCAGATGGTTCGTTTTGATCTTACGGATATCCTTACCGCCGATGGTGATGCGGCCCTGACCTTTCTCTAACAGATAGAGCTTGTCCAACAGGTGCATCAGCGTAGATTTGCCGCTGCCGGTGCCGCCCAGAATGCCGATGGTGGTGCCGGCCTCAATGGTAAAGCTTACATCGTGCAGAAGCTGCGGTGCGTTTTCGTAGGCAAAGCTCACATGCTCAAAGCAAATGTCGCCGTCCATAGGCGCTTCCTGGGCATCCGGCTCGTCCTGCTCAATGGGGGAATTCATGATATAGAATACCCGGTCGATGGAAACACCGGCTTTGCTCATTTCGGAGATCATGCGGCCCAACTGACGAATGGGCCAAACCAGCATGGCATTGTAGGAAATAAAGGCAATGTATTCGCCTTCCAGAAGGCTGCCACGGACGCAGAATACCGCACCGAAGACCACCACCAGCATCACCTGAATGCCGGAGAAAATATCCGATACACTCCAGAAGCGGGACATGACCTTGGCCATCTTTTCCCAAAGCTTGGTATAGTAATCGTTCTGTGTCTGGAATTTGTCAATCTCGGAGCGCTCCCGGCCAAAGGCCCGGACCACACGGACACCCGTTAGATTTTCCTGCGCCATGGCAGAAAGCTTGCCTTCGTTCTCATCGCAATCCATGAAACCGTCATGGATGATTTTGTGAAAATGAATGGAGTAGGCGATGATCAGCGGCGCGGGCAGCAGTGCAATAACCGTCAGCAGTGGATGCATGGACAGCATGAATGTGACGGACAGGATCAGTAAAATAGTGATGCGGAACACACTGGTCAGCTGCTCGGACAGGAAGTTTTTTGTGGTGTCAATATCCGAGGTGCAGCGCTGAATAATGTCACCGGTGCGGTTTTTCATATGCCAGGAGAAGGGAAGTCTGGCAATGTGGGAAAAGAGCTGGTCCCGCATGGTCTTGACCAGAGTTTCGGAGGCGGTGGTGTTGTAGACACGGAAGGTGAACTGGGATGCCACCTGAAACAGCGCTACCACCAGAATCGCCAGAGCCATGATCCAAAGATGCTGGCCCAGATAGGCAAAACCGCCGATCCTATCCACCAAGTTCATGACAAAAGGCGGGAAATTGGCTTCTTTGCCCCCGAGGGCATTGTCCACAGCGGCACGGATGATCTGCGGCTGCAGCATATCTGCCAGAGCGGTGACACCGGCAGATAAAATACTGATTAGAAAGTATCGTTTTGCGCCTTTTAAAAAGCGCCACAGCAAGGAGAGTTTTTCTCTTCTTTCCGGATTGGTTTTGTTTTTTCGCATATTATTCCCCATTTCCTGGTTCGTGCTTTCACAGCCGTGAGAGTACCGGAAAGCAAACGTGAGATTGCCCGCAAGACGCAAAAAAGGGCGCAGGCGGAAGCCTGCACCCTGAATACACCCATAGTGAGCGGTTAGAATAACCCACCAGGAGCAAAGCTTCTTCTATCCCTATTGACAAAATTAACGGTCATCAACATGAAACTCAGCTCCTTTCCTTCAAAATTTACCAGTATGATAGCATCATAAAATGTTTGTGTCAAGAGGATTGTGGAGAAATATATTATGCCATCAGAGAAATAAGTTTTTTCAAAAAAACCCTTGACTTTTTTCGAGCATTGTTATATAATAGCGAAGCTGTGTTCGACATGCTGCTATAGCTCAGCCGGTAGAGCGCATCCTTGGTAAGGATGAGGTCGCCAGTTCAAATCTGGCTAGCAGCTCCAAAACTCCTGATTTCTACTTGGAATCAGGAGTTTTCTTTTATTCTTCTGTTCATTCAATGCTGATTTTTCATTTGCTGAACAGATGACTTTTGAGAAAACATAGACCGCATCCTTACTGAATTTTTTCAAGATGTAAAGGATGCGGTTTTGTTATGTCCAAGAAACTGAGTTTAGTGAACACTTCGGCTTCATCTCTAAAAGAGGTCTGGGAGTGCTTTATCATCTCCAAAACTTCCAAGTGTGTGTCTGATGCCACCCTGTCAAACTACCATCATCACCTGCGGGCGATTGCCAAACACCTTGACATTGAGATGCCACTTGAAGAACTCTCCAAAAGGCACTTGGAGAGGATGGTGGTGTCCATGAAAGAAACTGGACTGGCTCATAATACCATCGCCACCTACCTGCGTGTGATGAATACCTTCCTGCGGTGGTGTCAGGATGAAGGGCTGACCAATGTTTCTATGCCCAACCTGAAAGAGAGGGAAACAGTCAAGGAAACCTATACAGATGCGGAACTTGCCATCCTTGTGGCTCGACCTGCGAAGGACTGTGATTTCTGCGAATTTCGCAATTGGGTGATTATCAATTATCTGCTGAACTCTGGATGTCGAGCTGCGACCCTTCGCAACATTCAGAACAGGGATGTGGACTTGGACAGTCGGCAGGTGGTGTATCGCCACACAAAGAATGGTAGGATTCAGGTCAGTCCTCTCTGCTCCCAGATGCTTGTGATTCTGGCTGAATACATGGCAATCAGGCGGGGCAAGCCAGAGGACTACTTGTTCTGTAATCAGTATGGAGAAATGCTTACAGAGAACGCCCTGCGGCTCGCTGTGGCACACTATAACAAGTCCAGAGGTATCCAGAAGACAGGCATCCACCTGTTCCGCCACACCTTCGCACGCAAATACTTACAGGACTGCGGTGGTAATGCGTTCACCCTTCAAAGGCTCTTGGGTCATTCCACCTTGGCCATGTCGAAGCGATACTGTAATATTTATGATTCTGACATTTCCAGAGATTTTGATATGTTCTCGCCCTTGGAGCGGCTGAGCCAGCCAAGAGGAATCAAATCAAGGCGGGGAATGTGCTAACATCTTCTATCATCTTTTATCATCTATAAACAAATGGAGAGAAGTTTTCACTTCTCTCCATCATTTTCATACATATCCAAACTTCTTTGAAGAAAATCCCGCATCTTTTCAACAACTGGCTCCGGCGAGAGTATCTTCACCCTTCTTCCAAAAGTCGCAATCCACGCAAAGAAGGTGGGGCTGACTTCGATGGGTGCTGTGATGGTAAAATGCTCGGCATCTACCGCAAACATCTGGATGTCCTTGCCGAACTGGTCAATAACTGCGTCCGCCAGTTCATTGCGGAAACGGATGCGGACATCGTAAGCCTTGCCACCGAACATATCAAACACCTTTGCCTTTTGGCTTGTGAAGTCCTTCTCTCTGTAAAGTTCCTTGCCCTCTCTGGTCATTGCCAGAGGATTGCTGATGCGTTCCATTCTGTCCACTCTGTAATAGCGGAACTTCTTGCCATCGTAGGCATAGAGGTAGTAGTTGCCATTGTTCCAAAGAAGTGCGTAGGGGCTGACGATAAGCTGCTGACCATCCTTGGAGTAGGTCTTTTCATTGCCTGTGGCGGGGGTATAGTGGAAGTAACGGAAGCCGATTTTCAGGTCTTTGCGGATGGCTTCATGGATGCGGTCAACCTCATTCACCACACTATCGTTCATACTCCGCACTCGGTTGGCAACATGGTTCTCTCTGGAAAGGCTTTCGACTGTATCTTTTCCCGCAAATTTTTTCAGTTTTGCGGTGAGTTCTCTCGCCTTTTCTCTGGTGATGAATTTGGAAGACTGAACACTATCCACCAAAAGCCGCAGCTCATTCGGTTCAAAGGGCGGGTTCAGAAGTCGGTATCCCTTCTGGTGGACATCGTATTCCAACTGTAAGCCGCAGACATCCCCAAGAGCGGCGAAGTCCTGATACAGGGTCTTCTTCTCTACTGGCATATCATGTTCTGCTAAGAGTTCTTCCAGTTCCCGCCGCTTCACAATTCTTTTCCGTCCGGCATTGGCTTCAAGGTATTGTTTCAGCAGTAGCAAGCGGACGGCGATGTAATACTTTCCGTAGTTTGCCATGGTCTTCCCTCCGTGGCGATTTTTTGTTAGTATAGCATACCAAGAGGAAAAAGAAAAGAACAGTTGCCACAAAGGGCAACTGTTCGTCAAATTGGAATTGGTAAGTCTGAATTACAGCTTCAACACTGCAACAACCTCGTCATCAACTATTTCACCAGTCTCTGCAAAGCCGAAGGAAGCGTATAGATTTTTAGCAGCTTTGTTTTCAGGTTCGTAAGTAATTACACAGTATTCTTCTTCCCCACAAGGCCAGGTTTTAATGAAATCCAATGCAAGTTTAATGGCAGCTTTGCCGTATCCTTTTCCTTGGTATTTTTCGTCAACCATCAAACGCCAGAACAGATAGTTGTGTTTCACCACATCGGGTGCATCTTCTTCACACACTCCATCCAGCGCAGCCATGTTATGACCAATCATCAAAAATCCAACAGGTTCTTCGTCATCGTATACACCAAAAGGAAATGCGGTACAGCCAGTTCCAATAGTGGTATATGCCTCAATGATGCTATCGCTATTGGAAGCAACGAAACTTTCCTGGTCTTCCGCTACTTTTAAGTCAACGATATCCCAAACATTGTTAGAATTGATTTTTTCCAAATGAATCATTGTTAATTTCCTCCGATTTTCGGTTATATTCGTGGAGGGTTTATACTGCTTTTTCCCTCCAATTCTTAGTTAAATGACAGATATTTCTATTGCTCATTTACAATCATCTCCTTTCTTCGTAATTATCTATGTAAACTCTGCCAGAGAACATAGCAAGCTTTGGTGCGTGGCTTAACTGTTCGTCAAATTCAAGTTTGTCTAATAGATTATAACATAATCCCACACCCATGTGAAGTGGGTGTGGGACGATTTTATGCTTCCAAAAGTCCAATGTATTTATAGGCTGTGGTTCTGCTGATGTCGCAGACCCTTGCCAATTCGCTGACATTCAACTGCTTGCTCTTGTATGCGGGGTAGTGCCGAAGGAAGTTGGCGGGGATGTCCTCTTTGCTGACCTGCGGTCGCCCGATTTGTCGCCCCTTTGCTCTGGCATTTTCCATGCCAGACCGCACTCTTGCTCTTATCATCGCAAGTTCCAACTGACTGAACACACCTGCCATCTGGAGAAATGCTTCGCTCATGGGGTCGGCCTGACCGTTCCGGCAGTCCAGAGTGATGGAGCCAACAATCACCAACCGCAGGTGCTTCTCCCGCACAAGGTCGATGATTTCACACAGCTGCTGTGTGCTTCTGGCAAGGCGGGACACTTCCAACACAATGATGCTGTCGCCCGCCTGGGCTTCCGCAAACATTGCCTGTTGCTGGCTCTTGACCTTGGCATCGCCATGCTCATACTCCACGAAAATCTGCTCGGCTCCCGCAGCTTTCAGTTCCCGCACTTGGCGACCCAAGTCCTGTTTGGTTTCGTTGGTGCTACATCTGGAATATCCATAATCCATGACTATCTCTCCTTTTGGGTGGCGGGGCTGTTGCCCCGCTCCTTATACTGTGATGGTGAAGCGACGACTGCTGACCTGTTTGGTGTAGGCTTTGTAGAGGTCAGGCAGAACCTTCTTGAAGGAAGTGCTGTCAAATCTCTGGCTCAGAACAGAAGTCCAGCGGATGATGTATTGACCCGCAATCAGTTCTTCCACCTCTCTGGCTTCCATCTCAGCCTTGATGGAGTTTCGGATGCTATCAGCTTCACCCTTCATTTCCTCAATCATGGCTTCGTATTTGTTCAGCAGTTCAATCTTGGCAAGCAGTTCGATTTTAGACATTTTGGTAATCTCCTTTGTGATGTTGTGTGCTGTCTTTCCATGCTGTCTTAGCCACTCTACCAATTTCGCAAGGCGGTTTGTTTGGGCTTCGTCAACTTGTCCGCTCTCATTTACAAGGTTATTATACACGATAAATCGTGTATTGTCTATTGACATTATACACGAAAACGAGAGTATATTTGTGGTTATTTTATACACTTGATTTCGTGTATGTTTGTGGTATAATCATGGTATCATAGGGAAGGAGTATGCTTATGCCTTTACAGTTCAAGATTGATGTGGTGTCCGCACTCAAAGAGAAGGGCTACACCACATACAAAATCCGCAATGAGAAGATTTTGAGTGAATCAACTGTCCAAAAGCTAAGGGCAGGTAAGGGTGTGTCATGGGAGAACATTGAAACCCTGTGTCGCCTACTGGAATGTCAGCCCGCAGACCTGATGGAGTATGTGGATGTTCAGGAATAGGGGGTCAGAGTTTCCTGAACAGATTTGAGCCTTTTGGTGGCTGTTTTCCCCTCTGTTTCGCCCATCCAAAAGTGTAGGCGAAACCAACTGTTTGATTGAACAGGGGGTGGGGGGTGTATTTCAGGAAAACGAAACCACTTTCGCCAAAAGGCAGGTTGTGGTGGCTCACACTCCCAAGAAATGACATTTTTGTTTTGAAACACGATTTCCTCGACCATCATCGACCAGAAGAAAAGGAAACCGCCAGACGAGCCATAACGAAAGAAATCGGTGAGAGGTTCTATTTAGGAACCTCTCGCCGAATCTCATTTCCAGTTTTTGAAGATGTCATCCAATGCCATGTCCAATGCGGTTTTCATGCTCTTTTCCATAATTCGCATCACTTCTGCTTCAAGGATGGACTGCTTCTTTTTCTTCTTCTTTTCTTTATCCTTCTGGCTCTGTGTCATCGAATCTTCACCTCGCTAATGATTTTTACATTGGGAATCTCATTTTCTTCTGCTTCCGCTCTCTTGGCTGCCTGTCGTGCTTCATAATCTCGATACATCTTTTTGCGAAAAGCTGTCATAATCTGGTCAGGAGTGTAGCCATCAAGATACATAGTGTCATAATATTCAGGGATATTTCTGTTGTAATAGTCTGCTAATGTCATTTTTACACCACCTTTCTTCACTTTATATGGCAGTTGGGCAGGATAAATTAAACAAATAAGGCCAATTAAGTCGGGCACTTAACACCAAAAGAATAGTAGTTAGTGTTAAATGCCTGACTTAATTAGCCTTCATGTTCGCTTTCAATGGACTGCTGAATGAGCGAAAGCATATATTCAATTTTCTCATTGTAGATACCATTGATTTCAGGGATAGGTTGCTTGCGAGCCACACCACCATGGTCTGCCCTCATGTTTCCAATCGCATCATAACTGTTCAATCCGCTATCGATGTCATCCCAATACTCATACCATGCCTGAACATACTCTGCGTGGTCGCACATTCTCTGCTCTTGCTTGTAGGCAAAGTAGTAGATGAAGTTCTTGGTGTTGCGGTTGATAAGGTCATTGGCTTCCAGTCTGCGGGTATAGGTGGCGATGGTCTGTCTGGACACATCCTGTCCCATCTTACGCATCCGCACTTCCTTCACTTCGTCAGGCATCGCCATGAACACTTCATCCTCAAAGAAGTGATAGTAGAAGTTCCGAAGTTTGGTGAAATCTGTGTTGGCATCGAAGCCCAAATCTGTGATAGCGAAGACTTTGAAGGGGTCTGTCATACTTTTGATTTTATAGACAGCACCTTCACCCCGCCCGCAGACCTCATAGCTAATTCCATAGCGATTCAGCTTGCGGTCTAACCCTTGCTTGTCCTTTGTGCCAAAGATGCGGGTCATCTCAGGCTTGGCATACACACAACCAATTTCAATCATTTTCATGTTCCTTTCATCAGTTTAAGTCAGGCTCTTAACACTAACTATAATATTTTTTCTGTTAATTGCCTGACTTGAATTAGGCTGCCATCTGGTCGGGAGCGGAAGTTTCTTCCTCAAGGAAGGTGGCTCCGCTGACCAGTTCAGGGGAATGGGAGAGATAGAACAGAGGGTTCTTGCGGAACTCAGGGAACTGTGCCACAAACCACTTGCGAACCAGAGTGTAGCCATTGGTCTGGATGGCGGATGCGAAGTCCTTCACAAAGGTGTATTCCCGCAGATAGCTTTCGCTCTTGGGGAGAGCGGCGATGAACTTCTCCATGCGGTCATAGGTCAGGTTCTTGAACTGATTACAGTTGAACTTTTCGCCACTCTTGGTGGTGTAGTTGGTGGCGGATTTGTGGGTCTTCTTTGCGATGGTCAGGTTGGGGAAGTCCTTGCGGAACTGCTGAACCAGCTTGTATTCATCGCTCTGGGGGTCATTCATCATCTTTGCGAACTTTGCGGTAATGGTCAGGGTCTGAGCGACAACATCAAAAACAAACTTTTCCATGGTATTTTACCTTTCCTTTCTGTGTGTGGGTGGATTAAGCTACATTCTTGGTCTGCTCGGCTGCCGCAGACACGACTTCCAGAATGGAAGCCTGTGCCTTGGCGATGCGGAAGTCAGAGATGTCCTTCTTGGCTTCTTCCATATCGAAACCACCTTCCATATCGCTGAACTTGCCCAGGAACCACTTCTTGGTCAGGGGGTAAGCCTTGGTGCCACAGCTCTCAGCCATCTCCTTGACAGCCTTGTATTCTTTCACCAGATTAGCATCCTCAAAGGTGGCGATGTAGTCTTCCATGAACTTGTAGTCCATGCCTTCGTAGGTTCTCTTGCTCTTGGTGGTCTTGGTCTTCTGTTCCTTGACAACCAGAGTGAAGTCGGGGTGGGCAGCCATCTTGGAGGTCAGTTCCTCATACTCAGGACCGAAACCCTTGTTAGCCTTGTTGAAGCTTGCCTTGGTGCCAGTGATGGTCTTGTCGAAGAAGTTCAGGGTGAAGCGGACAGCGGACTTGGAAGAAGCAACGATAGTATTCATAATAATTTCCTTTCTTGGCTCTTGGCCTTTGCGTATTATCTTAGGTCGCCACCTTTATTTGTTTTTCTGAGGTTTTGTTTCCCTCAATCTTTATGGCCTTATTATACAGTTGAACCTATCCACTATAATGGGATAGGTTCAAAAGAAAAAAGAATTATTTATGATTTGTTTTCGTTTGCTCTTGGTGGCGGATGATAGAAAGATGATTAAAGATGATACAGACCAGAAAAAGATGTGGGAAGATGTTTAATTTAATCAAAACACCTTGTTTCGTGGACAGAAGATGTGATAGAGTAATGGCACAGAAGGATGTGGTCAGTTTTTAAGAGAAAAACTGTCCGCTTTTGGAATCAGGAAAAACAGTAGGGGAAGCGATGCGGTAGAGCGTTCCGCTGAGGGGCGAAGCCCCTCAAATCCTTGGTAAGGATGAGGTCGCCAGTTCAAATCTGGCTAGCAGCTCCATAAAAATACCGAAGCCTTTTGGCTTCGGTATTTTTATTTGCGCAGCCAGATTTGAAAGATCAAATGCGGCGCGGATGAGCGCCGCCGGCGAGGGCTGGACCGAGCCGAACATCTATTTTTGCCCGAAAGGGCAAAAATGCAGACAAATCTGGCTAGCAGCTCCAAAAGTCCTGATTCCACTTGGAATCAGGACTTTTCTTTTGTTCTGCTGTTCAGGAAATAGCGATTTTGGATTTGCTGAACAGTTGGATTTTGAGAAAACATAGACCGCATCCTGTCAAGAATTTTACAAGATGTAAAGGATGCGGTATTGCTATGTCTAAGAAACTCAGTTTAGTGAACACCTCGGCTTCATCTCTAAAAGAGGTCTGCAAATGCGGGTTCGTCCTGCGTTGGCTTCAAGGTATTGCTTCAACAGTAGCAAGCGGACGGCGATGTAGTATTTTCCATAGTTCGCCATGGCGGAACCTTCCTTTGTGGTTTTCTGATAGTATAGCATACTTTTGGTCAATAGCAAAGCAAAACCACAATACCCCTGAATGAGTATTGTGGTTTGCGAATAGATTATTGGTTAACGAACGCCCTGATTTCTTCTTCCGACATTTCAGCCAGAAGGAAATGGCTTCCATCGTATTTGCTTTTCTTGCTTTCAGGAATGAGGCTCAGAAATTTGGAATATTCCATTTCGCAAAGAGGTTCTTTTTCACCGTCAATTCCAAGCCAAATCAACCATTCTTTACATTCCAACTGTTTTCCCGTTGTAGGGTCTGTGGCTCCAAAAGGAACAGTAGGCTGATGTGGGAACACTGCGGGCAGGTTATTGGTTAGAATATATCTTGCGAAAATCCCATTATGACCAACATAGAAGCGAGGACTTGCGAAATACACATCCATAGACTGCTTTTCGTGTAGCCATTCTGCGTAATAATCTGGATTTTCCATAAAGAGGGTTGCTTCCTCTTTTCCAATCGCTAAGGGCCACATAGTAGAATAAAGTGTGAGTGTATCATGTTCCCCATCGAGAACTTGCTGAGAAAACTGCTTGATGATTTTATTGTTAAAATCAACCATGTTGTCAAAGGCAGACAGGAAATCAGGAAGACTAACTCGACTGCCATCAACAATAATTTTTCCATCCCAATGGTTCACCATTCGCTCAATCGCAGCATAGAAATCCTTTAATTCCTGCGTTGTAGAAGGCTGTGGCAGACGAAGGGCAATCGTTTTCTTTTCCTTAGGGTTCCAAACTACACTAAACCCTCTGCCAATACTCTCAGGATTATACGCAATAAATTCGGTTTCACCCAGTTCTCCTACATTAAGTTGGTCATTTACAAAGTTTCCATAGTGTAAATGCTCACCCAAAATCACTTCAAGGGGCATGGTTTTGCTGCCAAATAACTTTTGCTTTATCAACACATCAATAGCCATAAAAATACTCCCTTCGTTTTGCTTGGATTTTACACAAGTATAGCATGAAAACAACCATAAATCTACAACTTTTTATGCTTCCAAAGTCCAATGTATTTGTATACTGTGGTTCTGCTGATGTCGCAGAACCTTGCCAATTCCGACACATTCAACTGCTTACTTTTGTATGCGGGGTAGTGGCGTAGGAAAGATGCGGGGATGGCGCTGATCACCTCCTTTGAAAGTGAAAGCGCGGTGTGCTGCTGGGATTTTGGCCATGCCTTTGTTTCCTTTAAAAAGACCGCTCCCGAAAAGATTCGGAAGCTGGGCCAATTGATTCGCTGCACCCATGTCCATGACAATAACGGTTGGAGCGATACACATCAAATGCCCATGACCGGCGACATTGATTGGAAGGCAACCATGGACACTTTAAAAGAAATCCAATATCCGGGTATTATGAGCATTGAGTATGCCCACGGACGAATGGCCGAGCACCTGGTGGAAGATGATATCGACCTGACTTACCGCGCCGCGGCACATCTGTGGTCGCTGTGAAGAACCGAAAACGGGTCTGTTGCGTTGTTTCGCAACAGACCCGTTATTTTATGCGCGCATACCAAAATGGGCATTATTTATTGGCTTTCACATCGCCTTGACAATGGATTTTTCCTGCCATATAATGACAATATAGCGGAAATTCACGGCGCAATCTGTTTGCGCATATCCGTGGGATTACAGCCGAAGTGCTTTTGGAAAATGCGGTTGAAATTGCGAATGCTGCCGTAGCCGGTTTCGTAGGCGATCCGGGTGATGGGCAGCTTGGTTTGCTCCAGTAGCTGTCTTGCTCTGAAGATTCGCAGAGAATTGACAATGTCGGAAAAACTGGCATTGCCCCGGCTGTTCAGCACCCGGCTCAAATGGGTTACGGTTACATTGGCATGGAGCGCCACCTGCTCCCGTGTGATTGGCTCAGCATAATGCTCGGAGATGTAGACGATGGCGCTTCGGTAAACATCGTAGGAGAAGTACTCCTTGGGACGCAAGGTGCTTTTCTGCAGAAATTCTGAAAGGATGCAGTAGATCAGCGCTTTGTTTTTGAAGAAATCATTGCTTTCCTGGGTGGTGATTGTTGCTATCAAGCTGCGTTCGGCTTCGCTAAATGGAATACAGGGCTGCGCGAATACCTTGCCGCTGAATAACTGACCGTACTCCGAAATGTACTCCGGTGGACAGGCGATGATAAAGGTTGTGGAATGTTCCTTTGGCTTGTAGTGATGGATCTGATAGGGCATCACAATGGCAGCATGATTTTCGGTAATCAGATAATCGCTGCCGTCGATATGCAGCTCCTGCTTTCCTTCCAATACGAAAATAAACTCAATATGGCTATGGACATGAGGCAGGCAAAAGGCATTCTCCCGCTGACCGGTATAGAAATAGTCGGATACACCCTTTTCAGGGGATATCTGGTAGTCCATGGAATTCCCTCCAATGTCACAATATGTCCAGTAATTATATCCTTGATTTCTTGCAATGTCTACATCTAAATAATATAATTTAAATAAATGAGGTGCTTTACAATGAATGTCCAACAAATGAATGCCCTGATCGACCAGAAGAAAGATGATCTGTTTCAGCTTTTGTCCAATCTGATCCAGATCAACTCGGAGAACTTCAACTCCTATGGCAACGAGGCGGAGTGCGCCCAGTATGTGGCACAGCTGTGCCGGGAAATGGGTATGGAAACGGATGTCTATTCTCCCATGGACCTTCCCGGTTTTGAGGAGCACCCGGACTATCTGCCCGGCCGTGCGTTGGAAAACCGCTACAACGTGACCGCACGGTGGCAGGGTAAGGATGGCAACGATGGGCTGATGCTCATGGGCCACACCGATACCATGCCCATAGGAGATTTGAGCAACTGGACAGTGGAGCCTCTGGGCGGCGAGATCCGGGACGGAAAGATCTGGGGACGTGGTGCCTGCGATGACAAGTATGCCGTCGCTACCGCACTGTTTGTCATCAAGCTGCTGAAGGAACAGGGCTTTGTGCCCAAGTCCAACATTCTGTTCTCTGCCTATTCCGACGAAGAACACGGCGGCAGCCATGGCGCTTTGGCGGCATCTTTGAAATATCCCGTACCCCGTATCATCAATATGGATTGCAAGGAATTTCAGGTTTGGCACTGCGCATCCGGCGGTCAGGAATGTTTCTACCGCTACCACACCGCAGAGCCTGTGGACAGCGCTTATCTGGCAGGCAGAGCCATTCCTGTGGTTCTGGATGTGATGGAAGGCTTTAAGCAGCGCCGGCAGGCAGAGCTCAGCGCCAACCGCTTCTATGCCGGCACCATTATCCCCGAAACATCCCTGCGGTATATGGGTATTAAGGCCGGTAACAGCGGCTCCGACCTGGGCCGCGGTGAATTAAAATTTGTCTTCTACACCGAAAAGACCAAGGAAGAGATCTTTGCGGAATATCGGGAGATGGAGAAGGAGCTGAACGAAAAACTGGCACCTTTGGGCATCATCGGTGACGGCTTCACTCCCGCTACCCGTTTCTTCCACTATGCCTACGCGGAGCCAGATTGCGGCTCCATTCAGGACCTGTGCAATGCTGCCCGCACCGCTACCGGTCGGGAACTGGAAGTATGCGGATCCTGCCTGTCTGACCTGTCGGTGATCGTGAAATACGGCTGTAAGGAGGCCTACGGCTTCGGCATAGGCAGGGATTTCAGCGAGTATGGCGGCGCTCACCAGCCCGATGAGTTTGTTTCCTGCGACCAGCTGGTGGAGTATGCCAAGATCATTGCGGCGTACATCATTCAGACCCTTGGATAAAGGGCTGACTTAAAAGGAGAATTTTTATGAAAAAACCCATGCTATCCGAAATGACCCTGCGTGAAAAGATCGGCCAGATGCTGGCACCCCACCAGTGGGATGTTTACGGCAAGGTGGAAACCAATTATGACGGTGCCACTTGTAACATGGACGAAGTGCGTGCCCGCTATGAAAAAGAGCAGTTTGGTACCTTGCGGGGCGAGCAGGTAGGTGTGTATTATACCGATCCCCGGCACAGCATGGAGTTTGAAAATGAGGGCGAGTTCGCCGAAGGTGACCTGTTTGCCTACGGTAAAATCCGGGTCCCCTCCGCTCCCTATAAGGCATATTTGGAAGAGCAGGCCAGTTGGATGAAGATCCCGCCTGTTGTCGGCTGCGATTGTGCCATTGGCGGCATCAATGTATTTGAGGATATGTCCAGAATCGTCAATGCCAATGCCATCGGTGCTGCGGATTCTGAGGAGTTGACCTTTGCGCTGGGCGCTTCTGTGGCGAGAGAACTGCGCTGCGGTGGCTTCAACTGGAGATGGTGTCCCGTTATGGACATCGGTAACCGCAACGCCAGCGCCTGTATGCGCACCTTTGCTATCGACGATATTGAACGTACCATTCGGCTGTCCAAGGCCTATATGCTGGGTATGCAGTCAGAGGGCGTTGCTGCCACTGCTAAGCATTTCCCCAGTGAGGGGCGTATTGAATCCAGAGATGCCCATTTTACTACCACTACCAATACGGATAGTCTGGAAACTTGGTGGAGCGAGCAGGGCAAGGTCTATCAAGCCATGTTTGACGCAGGTGTGTATGCTGTAATGGTCGGCCATCAGTCCTTCCCGGCGCAGGATGATACCATCGTCGGTGGTCAGTATATCCCTGCCACCATTTCCAAGAAGATCGTTACCGATCTTCTAAAGGAAGAGATGGGATTCAAGGGTGTGGTTATCACCGATGGAATCGGTATGGCAGGTCTGTTCAATCTGCTGCCTTATGAAGAACTGATCGTGGCGCTGGTCAATGCGGGCAATGATGTCATTCTGGGTTCCAAGATGTCTTCCGGTGATCTCATTGAGCAGGCGGTTCTGGACGGTCGGATTCCGGAGTCCCGAATCGATGATGCCTGCCAGCGGGTGTTGGATATGAAGGAAAAGTTGGGTATGTTTGACGAGAACTACGGCAAGCTTCCTTACACCCTCGCAGAGGTTGTCCCTGAAACCATGAGAATCAACAGAGAGATCGCCAGACGCAGTATGACCTTGGTTCGCGACAGAAACAACCTGTTGCCGCTGAATAAGGATAAGATCAAAAAGGTATCCATCATCATTTCTACCCATGCAGACCGGTTTGTTCAGGATCTTCAGGTCTTGAAAGAAGCCTTTGAGGCCCGAGGAATCGAGGTCTATATGCAGCGCCGGCTGAAAAGCACGGTAGAGCTGAAAGCAATCTCTGATAACAGTGATCTGATTATCTATGCTGCATTCGTTTCCATGCATGAGCCAGCAGGTGCGATCCGCCTGTTTGGCGAGGAATGCAGGACCTATTACTATGCATTCAATCACGGCAAGGAAAAGTCCATCGGCGTGTCCTTTGGATATCCCTATGTTCATTATGATTCCATGGAAAATGCCGATGCTTTTATCAATGCTTACAATGTTGCCCCGGAGGCCATGGAAGCCTTTGTGGAAGCAATCTTTGGTGAAATCGAGATCGTCGGAAATAGTCCGGTTCTGCTGACTCCGAGAGCAAATAGCAGATAACCATTTATGCTATGTCAGTGTATTAAGCAGATGTATTAATAAGGAGGATTTTTTATGTACATTAATGTAAACCAGTTTCAAGATTGTGCTTGCGACAGTGATATGATCCAGGCTGCGGTAGATGCCGCAGCCAAAACGGGACAATCTGTACTGATTCCCAAATATAACGCACGAACAGGACAGGCCCTTTGGGAGATTACCAAGACGGTGCTGTTGCATGACGAATCCGTTCTTTTGCTGCAGAACTGCCACCTGCGTCTGGCTGACGGTGTGGTGTGCAACATGTTTGCCAATAAAAATGCCCGTCAGCTTATCGCACTGGAGCCGGAAGGTACCCAGCGGAATATCCAGATTCGCGGTATTGGTAATGTATTGCTGGACGGCGGTAACCACAACGGTGTTTATGAGGATAACGGCATCTCCAGAAAGGTCACAAAACCCACCACCCACAACATCTCTGAAAACGCTATGTTCTTTTTCCAGAATGTGGAGCGCCTTCTGATTGAAAACATCAAAATCAAGGATCAACGCTATTGGGCCATCGCTCTTTATAAGGTCTGTTACAGCCGGATCGCTAATATCCACTTTGACAGCAGCAGCAATGTGCCCAATCAGGACGGTGTCGATCTGTGTAAGGGCTGCCACGATGTGATCGTGGAGAACATCACAGGCTGTGTAGGCGATAACATCGTCGCGATGCTGGCTACGGAGGACGAGATCTACCAAAAGGTGACAAAGACCCTCCGGGATGGCGATATCCACAATATCACTGTCCGCAATATTATGGCCTACGGTGTGGGCGGCTGCTCGTTGATAAGACTTTTGAACCACGACGGTTACAGAATCTATAACATACGCATCGACAACGTCATCGAGGTCTCTCCCTGGTCGGAAAACGATGCGCCCGTTGCCACCAACCCCGATCTGGTCATCAAAACGGATGATCAAGGCGATATCATTCCATGGCGGAAACTGATCCCCGGCGAAGAGGGATACCGCATTGAGTCAGCGATCATCATTGGCGAGTCCTACTGGTACAGCAAGGAAAAGGCCAAGCACGGTGATACCTTCGGCATTTCTATCAGCAACGTGATGACCCATGGCCGGTTTGGTGTGTTTATCAATAATACCCTGAAGGACTCATACATCGAAAACATCCGCATGTTTGGCAACGGCTATGCCGCGGTCTACTTCGGTGAGGGTCATGTGGAAAATGTGACTTTCTCCAATATCACCTATGACAGCGATTGCCGGCCACTGCCTTCTGACGAGCATATTTGGGTGGAGTGGAACAAGACCCGGGCCGATGGCCTTAGCTGTATCTATTTCAATGGAACACAGGTGGATAACGTATCTTTCAGAGATATGCGCTGTGCCTCCGGCGTGGAATCCGTGTTCGGCGGCTTTGGCAGCGGAAGCATTCGCTGCAGCAATATCGACCATAGACATATCCATGTGCTTTCCAGCACGGCAGGAATCGAAACGATTTTCTAATTGATAAACAATCAATCATAAGGAGAACTTGTTATGGGGATGTATGTATCTGAAAACAGGATCGTTTTGGAAAACAACTACGCAAAAGTGCTGATTTCCCAGAAGGATGCCCGTGTAGAAAGTGTTTTTGACAAGGTCCATGAGAAGGAAATCAAGGGAGAGGACACATACTTCTTCTCTTTGGTGGCGCAAGATAAGCAAACCATAGTCGTACCCACAGGTCTGCAATGCGATGATTGCATCACCGTAGAAACCCCGCTGGGAGATTTCCAGGTGGCGGTATCGGTGCAGGATGAATACTTTACTTTTGAATTGCTGGAGGCACTTCCTGCGGCGGCCTATAAGGGCGTTATTTCCCACGTCAAATACACCTATGATGTCAGTGATAAGTCCAATACCGGTGCTATCGGTATCGCTATGACCTATTGGACCAATCCCTGCTTCTATCCCCATGCAAAAGATCAAGAAACAAAGGCCGAGATGCTGACCTCTCTGCGCTCGGAGGGCGCAAAGTTTGCCTTGATTATTGCACCCATTACAGAACATAAGGAAATTATTAAAAAGGTCTGCCTTACTATTGACAGAAATAAGGGTATCTTCACCCAATACGGCGGCGCATGGGCCAGAGATGTGCAGGCCAACTGCGGCAATTATATGCTGGAGCTGAACTGCGCACCGGATTTTATTCGGAGCAGGATTCCGTTTTATAAGCAGCTGGGATTGGATCAGGTGGATATCCATCAGTGGTCTACGACCTTCCGGCAGGGCGATTTCCAGTATGCCCACTATGACTCTCCTGCAGAGTTTAAAAAGAACGTAGTGGACGTTCTGCGGGAAAACGGCTTTGGTGCCAGCCTCCACACGTATGCCTGTTACATCGATTACGGATGTGATAAGCTCCTGTCTGATCCCAAGTGGCAGAAGGATCTGGCTGTACTGGAAGTTGTAACATTGGCGGAAGATATCGATGAAAATGCCGATTTCATCCCCACTGTGGAAACAACGGAAAATATCAGCAATCAAGATGGTTTTTTGGACAAAAATACGCCCTTCATTTTGATCGGAGAAGAACTGATTCGATTTGAAATGGACAACCGCGGCTTCAAGGTTGCCCAGCGTGGCGCATGCGGAACAAGGCCTGTGGCCCATGGTAAGGGCGAGAAAATCAAACACATTGAAGGCTTGTTTGCAATGATTACCCCGAGATTGGGTTCTGATCTGTTCTTCCAGATCGCAAGAGATACTGCCAAAGCTTACAACGAGGGCGGTTATGAAATGCTCTATGTAGATGCTCTTGACGGCATCCACTTTAGCGGCGGCTACGATGACGACGTGACCTCTTTCTATGTGGCAGCTTTTGTCAGCGAGATTCTGCGGTGGTGTGATACTACACCTATTTTTGAGTGCTCTATCCGCCGTCCCAGCCTGTGGTTGGCAAGAGCTCGCATTGGCAACTTTGATACTCCCCACCGGGGTTTTAAAGCATGGAACAAGGGCTGGCATATGTCCATGAACAAGGACTTTCTGGATATGTACATGCAACCCTCTATGGGTTGGTATTGGTTCTACCCAACCCAGGACAAATATCCGGGCAACAGCCATGTTAAGTACCAGCACGCCGATTCAGCGGAATGCATCGGTGCTCTGGCGGCAATGCATAACTTCAATATGGTCTATGTGAATATGGAGGCGGGCGTAAACGAAGCATGCCCTGCATTCTACCGTAACATTGCCATCTACCGTAAGTGCGACCAGCTTCGCAAGAAAAAGTACTTCGATGAGACGCTTCTGGAAAAGGTTAGAAACGGTAAATGGGAGTATCACATTGTTCAGAAGGACGATGGCAGCTATGTATTTGTAGAGAAGGACTATCAGATCAAAAAGCTGTATGACCTGTTGGATGTGCAGCGTAATAATGCTGTCTACACCAATCCCTTTGCCGAACAGAAGCCATTCCTACGGCTGGAAGCGATGATGGCTGCCCGGAATGGGGAACAGCAGGTGATGCTGACGCTGGATAAGGAGCAGAATCTTACTGAACAGGTGCGGGAGCGGTGCTTTAACGGTTCCATTGATTTGTCCTCCAAACTGGCCAAAAAGGTTTCCATATGCGGTAACGGAAAACCCGGTGCTGTTGCCATTAAGCTGTATGCCGGCATTACCAGCTCCAAGTCCTACGCCGAGTATATTATCGATACGGATTTTGAAGGTTGGCGTGATTTTGTCCTGCTGGAAGCAGACAACGGGGAACGTCCGGAGCTATCCTTCGAGACCGAGGAACACGTCTATAGTATCCACAGATACAATTTTGATCACACCCAAGTTACCAGAATCGCAGTGGAGACCACAGGTGACATGACCGGTGTCAAGATGGGCGATATTGTAGCGGTGGAACACCTGTATGAGGTTTTGAAAAATCCGACTGTGCAGGTGGGCGACAGCAAGGTCACCTTCGGTTGCGAGCTGATGAGCAGTGATTTCATTGAGTTCGACGGCACACAGGCTAAGGTTATCGACCGCTACGGCAACGAAAAGCCGGTCTACTTCAGCGGTGAACTGAATGTTCCGACCGGAAGCTTTGAGGCGAAATTGACCGCAAAGCCGCTCAATGGCGGTGTGGCAAGAGCCCAGCTGACCTTCGGCTTTACCGGCGAAGAAATTGAATAAACAGTTAGGGCGTGGTGCGTTTTTACACACCACGCCCTATTTTATTGGTTGTACCAAAGACAACCCCCGGCTATGCCGGGGGAATAAAAAAGCTTTAGCGGAGAGCAAAAAAATAAAAAAGAATCCCCCAATAGAGCAGAAGTGGTTTGCCAACCACACATCTACAATAGAGAGGGATTCCAAC
>JAZRKL010000062.1:0-20229 GCA_045646265.1 Faecousia sp. | reverse complement strand
TGGTGAGTTTAATTGTCTTCCTAAGACCGCTTGGCCTCCGACTTTAGTCCTTGCCGGGGTTGCCCAGACCGACGATCAGCCAAGTTTCACTTGTTCTTCCAAACACAGCTTAGAACAGATCCGCGATGGAAGTACCACCGTGAACGTGGGCAATGGCACGGGCAAAGATGGGAGCCACATCCAGGAACTTGATTTTGCCGCTGGGGGTGTTGGCTACCTGAGGAATGGTATTCAGGAAGATCATTTCCTTCAGGGGGCTTTCCTCAATGCGGGCATAGGCAGGGCCGGACAGAACACCGTGGGTAGCGCAGGCATAAACTTCCTTGGCACCGCCAACTTCGATCAGAGCACGGGCGGCATTGCACAGAGAACCGGCGGTATCCACCATATCATCATACAGGATGCAGGTCTTGCCGGCAACATTACCGATGACGTTCATGACTTCACACTCGTTGGCCTTCTGACGGCGCTTGTCGACAATGGCCAGACCCATATGGACCTTGGTAGCGAATGCGCGGGCTCTGGCAACGGAGCCGACGTCGGGAGAGACGACCACAAAATCTTCGTGGTTAAACTTATCCTCGGGGAAACGGTCCAGGAAGTAATTGACAAAGGTGGGGCTGCCCAGCAGATGGTCCAGAGGAATGTCAAAGAAGCCCTGGATCTGTGCGGCATGGAGGTCCATAGTCAGAACCCGGTCAGCACCGGCAGCGGTGATCATATTGGCAACCAGCTTGGCGGAGATGGGATCGCGGCTCTTGGCTTTACGGTCCTGACGGGCATAGCCAAAGTAGGGGATAACTGCGGTGATACGGCCGGCACTGGCACGGCGGCAGGCATCGATCATAACCAGCAGCTCCATCAGATGATCATTGACAGGCTTGCAGGTAGACTGAACCAGGAATACGTCAGCGCCACGTACGGTTTCTTCCAGGGAAACGGAAGCTTCACCGTCAGCGAAGGTTTTGACCGTGCTCTTTCCCAGCTCAATGCCCAATTCTTTACAAATGGTCTCGGCAAACTTGGGATTGGAGTTGCCGCAGAAAACTTTTACATTATCTCCGTAAGCAATCATCTCGAAATACCTCACCTTATACATTCTATAGTCTATATTCTGCCCGCAATCCATACCACAGGCAATTATAACCATATTATAGCACTATGCCCCCTAAAAAAGCAACTACAATCCACCAAAAAAATACACGGAAAAAAGGAAAAAAGCGGAAGCGGATTTCAGCAAAGCGACGATAACCGGAAAAGCGAAATTTTGTTTGAAATTCCTCTTGTGAAAAAGGAGGATATGTGGTAAACTAAAGAATAATACTTTTCATGCAGGAGCTGACTATGAACGACAAAATCGTGATCCAGGGTGCCAGAGAAAATAATCTGAAAAATGTGGATCTGACTATCCCCAGAGATAAGCTGGTAGTATTTACCGGCCTTTCCGGCTCCGGTAAATCCAGCCTGGCCTTTGATACAATCTATGCGGAGGGACAGCGGCGGTATGTAGAAAGTCTTTCCTCATATGCCCGGCAATTTTTGGGCCAGATGGACAAACCGGATGTAGATTCCATTGACGGCCTCTCACCGGCCATTTCCATCGACCAGAAGACCACCACAAAAAATCCCCGTTCCACTGTAGGTACGGTGACGGAAATCTATGACTATCTGCGTCTTCTGTGGGCCAGAGTGGGTATTCCTCACTGCCCCAAATGCGGCAAAGAGATCTCCAGACAGACGATTGACCAGATCGTAGACCGGGTGGAAGCGTTGGGGGAAGGTACCCGCTTTATTGTGCTGTCTCCGGTGATCCGGGGTAAAAAGGGTGAACATCAGAAAGTCTTTGAGGATGCCCGGAAGGGCGGCTTTGCCCGTGTTCGTGTAGATGGGATCTTATATGACCTTTCCGAGCAGATTAGTTGTGAAAAGAATAAAAAGCACACTATTGAGCTGGTGGTGGACCGCCTTGTGCTGAAGGCAGGTCAGCGCCGCCGCTTGACCGACTCTATCGAAACGGCCTGTTCCCATTCCGGTGGCCTTGTGACCATTGAACTGCCGGATCGGAAGGAGGAACTGAGCTTTTCTCAGAATTATGCCTGCGAGGATTGCGGTATCAGCCTGACAGATCTGGAACCGAGAATGTTCTCGTTCAACAATCCTGCCGGTGCATGCCCGGCCTGCAGCGGTCTGGGTTTCCAGTTGGAGGCAGATGCGGATCTGGTCATTCCGGATAAGGATAAATCCATCTTTGAAGGCGCTATCCAGGCCAGTGGCTGGCAGAGCGCCCGTACCGATTCCATCTTTCGTATGTATTTTGAGGCCCTGGCCCAGAAGTACCGGTTTTCGCTGACAACGCCGGTGAAGGAACTTTCCAAGGAAGCTATGGATGTGATCCTTTACGGTACCAAGGGCGAAAAGCTGCGGATGACCTATAACCGGGGCAACGGCATGGGCGTGCTGGAGCAGCCTTTTGAAGGTGTTTTGAATAATATCAGCCGCCGCTACCGGGAGACCCAATCCGATGCGGCAAGAAAAGAATTGGAAGAATGCATGTCTACCGCGCCTTGCCCCCATTGTCACGGGGAACGGCTTTCGGATATTGCCCGGGCAGTGACAGTAGGCGGAATCGGTATTATGGATTTCTGCCGTATGAGCGTCCGGCAGGAGCTTGCGTTTATGGAAAACCTCCGTTTGGAGGGAAATATGGCTCTGGTCGCGGAGCAGATCGTTAAGGAGATCAAGTCCCGTCTGCAGTTTTTGATGGATGTAGGCTTGCAGTATCTGACTCTTTCCCGTGGCGCGGCCACCCTGTCCGGCGGTGAAAGCCAGCGGATCCGTCTGGCTACCCAGATCGGATCTTCCTTAATGGGTGTTCTGTATATTCTGGATGAGCCTTCCATCGGTCTGCACCAGCGTGATAATGATAAGCTTTTGGGAACGCTGAAGCAGCTTCGTGATCTGGGAAATACCCTGATTGTAGTAGAGCATGATGAGGACACCATGCGCTCGGCGGACTATATTGTGGACGTGGGTCCCGGTGCCGGTATTCACGGCGGTGAGATCGTGGCGGCAGGCAGTCTGGAAGATATTCTGGCGGAAAAGCGTTCTATTACCGGCCAGTACCTTTCCGGCTTTAAGAAGATCCCGGTACCCGGCAGCCGCAGACAGGGCAACGGCAAGTACCTGACGGTGCGGGGCGCAAGGGAAAACAACCTGAAAAATGTGAATGTTTCCATTCCTTTGGGAACACTGACCTGCGTAACCGGTGTATCCGGCAGCGGTAAGTCCAGCTTGGTTGGGGAAGTTCTCAACAAAAGCCTGCTTGCAAAGCTGAATCATGCCCGTACCCGTCCCGGTATTGCCGATGCCATTGAGGGAATGGAGTACCTGGACAAGGTTATCGACATTGACCAGAGTCCCATTGGACGCACACCACGCAGCAATCCGGCCACCTATACAGGCCTGTTCAATGATATCCGTGATCTGTTCGCCTCTACCAATGATGCAAAGATCCGTGGCTACGGTCCGGGACGCTTCTCCTCTAATGTAAAGGGCGGCCGGTGCGAAGCCTGCAGCGGTGACGGCCTTGTGAAAATCGAGATGCACTTTTTGGCAGATGTGTATGTTCCCTGTGAGGTATGCAGGGGACAGCGATACAACCGGGAAACCCTGGAAGTGCTGTATAAGGGAAAGAATATCTCTCAGGTGTTGGATATGACTGCCGATGAAGCGGTGGATTTCTTTGAAAACCTGCCCAAGATCCGCCGAAAGGCGCAGACGTTGGTGGAGGTTGGCCTTGGCTATGTAAAACTGGGCCAGTCCAGCACGACACTGTCCGGTGGTGAAGCCCAGCGGGTGAAGCTGGCAACAGAACTGGCAAGATCCTCTACCGGCAAGACGATCTATGTGCTTGACGAGCCAACCACCGGCCTTCACGCAGCGGATGTGCACAAGCTCATCGATGTGCTGCAGCAGTTGGTGGATGCCGGCAATACGGTGCTTGTCATTGAGCATAATCTGGATGTGATCAAAACCGCAGACCATATCATCGATCTTGGCCCGGAGGGCGGTGATGAGGGAGGCTATGTGGTGGCGCAAGGCACACCGGAAGCCGTGGCAGCTGTGCCGGAAAGTTATACGGGTCAGTATTTGAAACGCTGCCTGTAATGCACTTGTCAAAAAAGACGATATCATGTATAATGAAACCGGGCGTACCGACGGTACGCCCGGAAGAATTATCAGAAAGCCTTGGGAGGAAGCACGTCCGCCAGCTCGATCAAGCTGTGGTCAAATTCGCCGGCATAGTCTACCCGAAGAATGGGAGATGCCAAGTTGCCCTTGAGCTCCTTGCGGATGGCCAGCGTCATGGTCAGCCGTGTGCCTTTTTCGGTGCCCTTTTCGATCAACACGGTTCCACCGTGAGCGGAAGCGGCACTGCGGATCATGAACATACCCAGACCGATGCCGTGGCGGCTCTCTTCAATACCCGGCTGCCGAAGATGCCGGGAAAATACACTGCCCAGAATATCTTCCCCAATACCGCTGCCGTTGTCGCAGACAGTCAAATGCAACTTGTCGCCGTGGCGGGTCAGCTTTGCGTCGATGACACCGCTCTTGCCGGAAAATTTGATGGCATTGGAAAGCATGTTATAGACGGCCCGTTCCAGCCGCTCAGTATCCGTTAAGGATAAAACAGGTTCCGGATAGTTGGTGAATCGAAGGGTGACACCTGTGCCTTCGGTTATGGCGGCTGCTTTTTCAAAGACATCCCCAATAACGGCGGTCATATCCCGGAATTCCTGGTGTGGCTGCGTCTGCTCCGCATAGCGGGCGGCATCGGACATGTTGCCTACCAGACGAAGCATGCGGTAAATGCTGCGCTCCAGAAGTTGCAGGTCCTCACCGGTGCGGCCTTCGGCGGGAGCCAGACGATCAGCGGCGATCATCATGTTGGCCAAGGGTTCCCGTAATTCCCGGGCGGCCAGCGCAAAGGCTTGCAGCTGCGGTTCTGCATCTGCCTGATCCAGCACGAATACATCAAAGCCATCCATTCGGGAAACGGAGGCACCGAAGCTGTGTCCTTCCACCTGAACAGACAGATATAGACAGCCGGAGTCAAACGCTGCGTACTCTTCGTTTCCGGTTTCGATTAGATTTTCAACGGCCTTTCCCGTTGTGAGCGTAATGCCCCGGGCGGCCTGGTTGCAGTAAGTGATAATGCCGTCGGTTACGGCAAAGGCGGGACGGATGATCAGATCCAGCATTCCCGACAAATCATGGGATTGTTCCATTTCGCGCCTCCTCTGGCATAGCATGCGCAGATTCCGGGAAAGTATTGCCATTGTGATTCGACACAATTCGACTTTCCGTATGATGCTATTTTAGCGAACATCCGCCCAAATAGCAAGACCAATTCTACAAAGAGGTGAAATTTATGCATACCGCCGAAGGTCACCGTCAGCGTGTAAAGGACCGATTCCGAAAAGAGGGCCTGGACAGCTTTGACGAAGTCCACGCTTTGGAGCTGCTTTTATTCTACGCAGTACCCAGAATCGACACAAAACCCTTGGCACGAAATCTGCTGGACCGCTTCGGTTCTCTGGCGCTTGTTTTGGAAGCCACGGAAGCGGAATTGCTGGCTGTGCCCGGTGTGGGCGAGAACGTGGCCACCTATCTGAATCTGATAACGGCTGCCGGCAGGTATTATCAAATGTGCCGGTCGGAGAGGCCTGTGATCCTGGATAATACGGCGAAGTATGGGGCATATCTGTCGGATCTGTTTTACGGCAGGCGCAATGAAACCGTCTACATGCTGTGTCTGGACGCGAAGTGTAAGGTTCTTTGCTGCCGGAAGGTGGGTGAAGGCGATGTGAATTGCGTAAATGTACCGATCCGCAAGGCGGTAGAGATCGCACTGAGTACCAACGCAACAATGGTGATCCTGGCCCACAATCATCCCAGCGGTCTGGCGGTTCCCTCCGGGGAGGATATTGAAACCACGGAGCGGCTGGCCATGGCACTGGGCGCTATGGATATCGTCCTTGCCGACCATGTGATCGTATCGGACGATGAATTTATATCTATGGTCCAATCCCGGTGTTACGATCCAAGAAAGTTCAGCCGGTTAATATAAGCTTGTGATGATACCGCCTGTAAAAGGCAGACAGTCTTGCAATAAAAGCAGCTCCGAAGAAGTTTCTTCGGAGCTTGTGCTTTATTTCTTTGCAGTGGCGTTGAAAATGCCGTTGTATTCGTCAAGGAAGTCTTCGGCGGTTTTGGCCATACGCACCGTGCAGTGATCACCACGGAAGCAGAAGATGGCAATGAAGTTGCCTAAGTATTCATCGATGATCTGCACCTTCAGAAGCAGTTTCTGGCTTTCCCGCCATGCGGCGGAAACTGCGCAATCGTACATGGAACCGTCGGTGGTGGGGATGCAGGCATGCTCCCGGGCATAGCCCAGTTGGGGGAATTTGCCGAATACATTCTTGCCAAGGCCGAAGTGTAGGACTTTGTCTCCCTGGGCGTTGGTATAGTGGAATTCACCGGTGTGATCTGGCCCAAAGCGGAAAGAAAATTCTCTAATGCCCGTGGGGTTCTCATCACAGACATAACTGACGCCGTCGATGGAAGCGGCAAAAGGAGAATCAGTATTGCCGGGAAGATGCTTCAGCTGCAGGCTGCCCGCCAGATCCAGATAGTTTTCATAGGCCTGTGGGTCTTCCGGCAGCGGACTGGGATGCAGCTCGTCCACGATGAAGTCATACAGCGCTGCGAGGATCAGCACATAGGGGCCGGATCCGTTCAGATATCCCTGATTGTCGGAAGCGACGGTAAACAGGAAATCCAGTTCTGGCAGACAGACCGTAAACTGACAGCCCATGCCCACAAAGGCAAAGCCACCTCGGGGTGCCTGCCAGATCTGATAGCCGTAGCCTAAATGGAAATCCTCGGAAAAACCGGTTTCATCATTGTCCACCACCGGTGAGGTTGCTTCCCGAATGTAGTCTGCATCCATCAAACGCTCACCGTTATGGACACCGCCCTTCATCAGCAGACGCCCAAAGGAAGCAATGTCTCGCAGGGAACAGATCATGGAGGAATCGCCCCAGGAGTCATCGTTGCGGGTCTTCAGCATCTTTGCAGTCTGGAAAGTACCCATGGCGTTGAAGAGCTTCTGCTTCAGGTATTCCAACAGCGGCATACCGGAGAGTTTTTCTACTAAACTGGACAGGACCTGGGAACCGGGGCTGTCATATTGCCAGTAGGTGCCGGCGGGGTGACACACATCCATGGTACGGAAGTAATGCTCCGTCCGGTCGATGGCGGTTTTATCACTAAACCAGTATCCGCTCATTCCTGTGGTTTCCATGGTAAGCATTTGGCGAATGGTCTGCTCAGCCAGCCAAGGATGCAGTGTTTTGTTGATCTTTTCCGGGAAATAGCTTGCAATGGGATCATCCAACTTTAACTTGCCTTCCTCCAGCAACAGACCAATGGCGATGCCCACGAAGCTCTTTGTTTGGGAGTACATCCGGTGTATAGAAGCTTTATGGTAGGGTGCCCAGTAGGCTTCGGCGAAGATATCGTCACCGCGCATCATGAGCATACCGTGGGTATATAATCCCCGTTCTTCCAGTTTATGGATAAATTTCGTAACGGCCTTGGAAGAAATACCTGCCTGTTCCGGCGTGATGGTGTTAAACATAGTCTGACTCCTTTTGTGATATTTTTTTGACTTGGGATGGTGGGATGCCGAACATTTTCTTATATGCGCCGGAAAAATAGTTGCTGTCATTGAAACCGCACAGCAGCGCAACCTGGGAGATGCTCTGTCCCTGCCCGCTCTTGAGCAGGGTTTCTGCTTTTCTCAGTCGATACAAATTCAGATATTCATTGAAACCAAAACCGGTTTCTTTCTTGAATACCCTGGACAGATGCTCCGGACTGACAGCACAATACTTTGCTACATCGGTTAATGTAAATCGGTCCATGTAGTTGACCCGGATATAGGCAACCGCCTGTTCTATAAAGGGACTGGTGGTAGCCAACGGGTTGGTTTGCAAGGATGCCTTTGCCATCAGCAGGAAAAGCTGCATAGCGCAGCAGCGGATGGTGTCCTGGGCAAATGCATCCGGGTGAATCACTGCTTCCCGCAACTTTGCATAGATGAAAGTGGTCTGCCGGGCAGTGTCCGGTGTTTGGGAAAAATAGGCGATCCGATCCAGAACCGGCAACACCGATTTGGGAATGTAGTCTTCTGTACAGTTGAATAACAATCGACTATGTATAGGGGTCTCGTAAATGACCTTATGGATGAGTCCCGGAGGAATGACAACGATGTCTCCGGCGGTTAAAGAGTAGGTCTTGTCATGTATAAAATAGCGGCATCGCCCCTCCGTCAGATAATAGACTTCATAATTCGGATGGTAATGGGTTTGGGGGGTATAGGCAGGCTCCCTGTCAGCTATGTAAAATGTAAAGTAGCTATTCATCCGTTCACCGTCCTTTCTTGCGTTCAGTATATATGGAAAAATCAAAATTATCAAGGGTACAGAGGGAAAAGGTCAAATTATTTAAGGAAATAATAGAAAATATTGATATACTGAAACTATAGAAAAGGAGGGTATATTATGAGATATATCGATAACCGGGTAGAGGATATTAAAATCGCGTACATTGGCGGCGGCAGCCGAGGCTGGGCATGGGGACTCATGAGTGATCTGGCGGAAGCTCCGGATATCAGCGGCCAGGTGGCACTGTATGATATCGACTTGGACGCAGCGAAAGCCAATGAGATCATTGGCAATCGGTATAACGACACGCCCGGGTGCCGGTCCAAGTGGCTTTATCGGGCGGTAGAAACCTTGGGTGATGCACTGACCGGCGCAGATTTTGTAGTCATTTCCATTCTTCCTGGTACTTTCAAGGAAATGTATAGCGATGTCCATACTCCGGAGAAGTACGGCATCTGGCAGAGTGTAGGCGACACAGTTGGCCCTGGCGGTATCATCCGTGCCTTGCGTACCATTCCCATGTTTGAAGTGATCGCCAAGGCCGTTGCGGAATTTTGCCCCGATGCATGGGTCATCAACTACACCAATCCTATGACCATGTGCATGCGTGCATTATACAAGGCATTTCCCGGTATCAAGGCCTTTGGCTGCTGCCATGAGGTCTTTGGTACCCAGAGACTATTGGCCGCTGCGCTGGAAGATATGCTGGGCATCGAAAAGCCGGACCACAAGGATATCAAAGTCAACGTAGTAGGTATCAACCATTATACGTGGCTCACATCTGCCTGTTACGGCAATATTGACGTAATGAAGGTTTACAAAGATTTCTGCGAAAAGTACCATGCCACCGGCTTTACCAAGGGTAAGGACGATAACTGGATGAACAATGTGTTTGAATGCGCCAACCAGGTGAAAATGGATCTGTTCCGCAAGTATGGTGTGATCGCCGCTGCCGGTGACCGCCACTTGGCAGAGTTTAATGAGGGCAAGCAGTATCTGGATTCCCCTGAAAAGGTTCGGTCTTGGGGATTTGCGCTGACACCGGTATCCTGGCGTTTGGAGGATCTGGAGAAACGGAAGGAAAAAAGCCGTAAGCTCTTGAGCGGCGAAATGAAAGTGGAACTGAATAACACGGGCGAGGAAGGCGTTAATCAGATGCGGGCGCTGTTGGGCCTGAGTACGCTGGTTACCAATGTCAATATCCCGAATCGGGGACAGATTTCCAATCTGCCGATGGATGCGGTGGTAGAAACCAATGCGGTGTTCCAGGCAGGAACCGTGACACCGGTGTTGGCAGGAGATGTTCCCACTTCCATATATGGACAGATTGCCCGTATTGTATCGGTGCAGGAACAGGTGGTTGAAGCGGCTATGGAACGGAATTTGGAAAAAGCCTTTGTGGCATTTCTCAATGATCCGCTTGTGACCATTTCTGCCGATGAGGCAAGAGAACTGTTTAACGAGATGGTGGAAAATACCAAGGATTACCTCACAGAATACATAAAATAAGAAATAAGCAAAAACCTTTGGGAAAACCGAGGGTTTTTGCTTTTTTTACGAATGTTACAGGATTGTAAATTGACAAGCTTTGTCGAAATTGGTATAATCAATCTGTTTATGACTGAGAAGGGTGAGAGGAGAATGCACACCATGGCGAAAGTCAAAAAAGTCATACTTGGATTAGTAACAGCGGTGATCACGGTCTGCTCTGTGGCTGCTCTTGCGGCACTGGTGCTGAGCATTGCGCTGACCTCCGGAAATATGGAATCAGCGTCCGGGGCGAAGGCGGTGGATGTAGCCATTATGGACCGCTACGATATGTATATGACCAATCAGGTCAGTAACGCTCTGGACGGCGTCCTTGCCATCGAAAAGGTGTACTGGCTCAGCGACGCTGACCAGGTGGCTCCGGAGCCGGATCAAAGCAAATTCGGTGAGACTGAAGACCCGGCTGCCATGCAGGGATTTCTGGACGCTGCAAAACCGCTGCTGAGCGGCCAGGATACTATTTTCAAAACGGATATGAAGCTGGCACCTAAGACCAAGGTGCTGTATTATCTGGACGATACCATTATGGTTATCACCTGGAAGCAGGTGATCAACAACTGCATGTATACCTTCAGCGAGGTAAAAATCGCCCATCCCAGCCAGTTCCGCCGTTTTCTGGCAGGCGGCAGCTTCAGCTCTCCCATCCAGCTGACAACCACCGAAATGGCTGCCAGTGTCAATGCGGTGGTAGCATCCAGCGGTGACTTTTACATGTTCCGCCGCCACGGTGTGATCGTATATGACGGCGTGGTGCAGCGCTGTGACAGCACTGCTGTAGAGACCTGTTATATCAATGACGAAGGGGATCTGATCTTCTCTCACAGGGGAGAACTGCCGGACATGGAAAGCGCGCAGAAGTTTGTGGATGAGAACAATATCCGGTTCAGCGTGGCCTTTGGTCCAATCCTGATCGAAAACGGCAAGCCTACCAGAATCGATTGGTATCTTCTGGGCGAGATCAAGGACGATTATTCCCGGGCGGCTCTGTGCCAGAAGGATAAACTGCATTATCTGCTGGTGACCGCCAATACCGAATGGCCCTGCTCTGAAACCACCGATATTTACGGCTTCCAAAAAGCACTGATGAATTACGGCTGCGATAAGGTTTATACCCTGGACGGTGGACAGACGGCGGTTATTGCTATGAATGACAAGCTGATCAACAAGGTGGTTTACGGCTATCAGCGTGACATCAGTGATATTATTTATTTCGCCACGGCGATCCCCGATGGAAATTAACAGTTTGTTTGGAGCGAAGCAAGTATGAAATGGATTGCAAAAATCATTGGCCTGATTTTTATTCTGGCAGCGGTTGCGGTTGCCGGATTTACCGTAGAGGTCACAAGAAATAATCTGGACAGCATTCCTGTTTTGCTGGCCCCCGTAGAAGAAGCAGAGGCCCAGGCTCAGGCACTGATGGATGCCGTGGCAAGGGGCGATTATGCTGCCGCGGAAAAACTGATTCTGGGAAATCCCAAGCTGGGAGTAGATCGGGATCCCGCGGATGCTGTGGGCGTTATGATCTGGAACGCTTTTGTGGAAAGCTACAGCTACGAAATGGTGGGCGACAGCTTTGCCACCGACTCCGGTATTGCCCAGAATGTCAAGGTCAGCTATCTGGATATCGGAAGCGTAACCAAGAATCTCCGGGAAAGATCCCAGGTTTTGCTGGAAGCCCGTGTTGCAGAGGCAGAGGACGTGGATGAGATCTACGACGAGAATAACGAATATAAAGAAGAATTTGTTATGGAAGTGCTGGAAGACGCAGTGACGGATGCGCTGAAAGAGGATGCGCAGATGACAGGTGCGGAATTCACCTTGAATCTGGTTTACCGGGATGGAAACTGGGTCGTGGTGTCTGACAGTGCTTTGATGGCAGCAATTTCCGGCAACGTTGTCAAGTGAGGAGCGTATCATGTCGATTTTAAAGAAAATTGGCCTGTGGTTTCTGACACTAACAGTGGCAGCCGCCGGTCTTGCGGTAACGGGCGCGTTGCTGCTGGCACTGCTGCAAATCGCCGGCGCGACCGAAGCCAACACACCGGCAGCGGTGGATGTGGCTATTATGGACCGCTATGATATGTACATAACCAACCAGATCAGCAGTGCGCTGGACGGCGTGCTGTCCATCGATAAGGTATATTGGCTCAGCGATGATGACAAGGTGGCACCGGAACCCAATCAGGCCTGCTACGGCACTGCTGACAGCGCTTCGGAGTTAGGGTGGCTGCTGGAAGAGGCTGCGGATCTTTTACAGGGGCAGGAAACGCTCTTTACCACGGATACGGTAATCGCCAAAGGCTCTCAGATCCATTATTATCTGGACGAGACCATTCTGGTCATTGTATGGAAGCAACCCCTGGAAAACAGCCTGTATACCATCAGTGAGATCAAGCTGGCCCATCCCAGCCAGTTCCGCCGGTTCTTGTCAGGTGGCGCTTACGGCTCGGAAATGCAGCTGCTGTCCACCCAGATGGCCAGCAGTGTCAATGCGGTGCTTGCCTCCAGCGGTGACTTCTATGCCCACCGCCGCCATGGTGTTATCGTCTATGACGGCATTGTGCAGCGGGTACACAGCAAATACCTGGAGACCTGCTATATCGATGATAAGGGCGATATGCTCTTCAGCTACGCGGGGGAGCTTCCGGATGAGAAAAGCGCCCAGAAATTTGTAGATGACAACAATATCCGCTTCAGTGTGGCCTTTGGACCGGTGCTGGTGGAAAACGGTGTGCCGAGACCTCACCACGAATACACGGATTATCTGATGGGTTCCGTCAACGGCGATTATTCCCGTATTGCCCTGTGCCAGCGGGATGATCTGCATTATTTCATTGCCATTGCCGGTCAGGATTCTTCCTATAACTGCTACCGGCTGATCACACTGGCAGAATTCCAGAAGCACATTGTGGAATTTGGCTGCAAGATGGCTTACACCATGGATGGCGGACAGACCGCTACTATGGTTTTGAACGATCAACTGATAAACCGTCCCTCCTATGACAGCGAACGGGATATCAGTGATATTATCTATTTCGCCACGGCGATACCGAACGGAGAGTAAGACAATGGATCGGATTGCGTTTATTATCGGAGAATCCTTTATCTTCTGGAGTCCCATTATTTTGGCTCTGGCGGCACTGGTGGCTGCCTGCCTGTTTATCGGTTTTTATCTGAGCCGTTCCTGCAATGGTATCGGCACCTTTATGGCCGTGCCTCTGGCATTTGTGTTTTCCGTGGTCATCAGCCGCTTTATTCATTGGTATTGCCGCACCGATAGCTATCCCAGCTTTGAAGCGGCTATGACGGACTATTCTTCCGGCGGCTACGCCCTGCTGGGTGTTGTGGCGGGTTGCATTCTGGCAGCCTGTGTGCTCCGGCTGATCCAGGCAGTGAAGAACCTGCCCGAAATGTTGGATTGTATGGCCCTTGCCGGTGCTGCCGGTATCTGCATCGGCCGCTGCAACAGCTTCTTTAACAGCTCTGACCGGGGCGATATTCTGGAAGGCATTACAACGCTGCCCATGGTATATCCTGTGACTAACAGCGTTACAGGTGCGGTGGAGTACCGGTTTGCTACCTTTGTGCTGCAGTCCGCTGTGGCAGGCGGCATCTTCGTGGTACTGCTGCTGTTCTGGCTGCTGATGAAGAAAAAGGGCAAGAGCGGCGATACGGGATTGATGTTTGCTCTGATGTACGGCGCTTCTCAAGCTATGTTTGACAGCACCCGGTATGACTCCTTGTATCTGCGCAGTAACGGCTTTGTCAGCCTGGTGCAGATCGCCGGTGCTGTGGCGCTGGCCTTTGCCGTGGTCATGTTCTCCGTTCGGATGTGTAAGGCCCGCCGCTGGCACTGGTGGTATCTGGCCTTCTGGCTTCCCATTCTGGGCTTGCTGGGCGGTGCGGGCTACATGGAATACTATGTGCAGCGCCATGGCGATCAGGCACAGTTTGCCTACACGATTATGAGCGGCTGTTTGATCGGCGTGATCTTGCTGGGTATTACCATTTACATTCTGGCCGTCACCGGGGAACATAAGCACGCCAGAAAAGAAGCCTTTGAAGAAGAACTGCTGAAGCAGGCAGAAGAAAAATCAGAAGAATCTGCTGAAGCAGTTGCTACCCAGTAAAATTCGTGGTATACTACCTCAGAGCGATAAATGAATAAATAGTTCGTCTGCAAGTTGTTTATCGCGCCTTGCAGACGAATTTTTTGCAGAGGAGGGAAAATTATGGACTTTAAACTGGTGTCTGCGTTTAAGCCAACCGGTGATCAGCCGGAGGCCATTAAGAAGCTGGTATTCGGTGCGGAAAACGGCCTGCGGGAGCAGGTGCTTCTGGGTGTTACCGGCTCCGGCAAGACTTTTACCATGGCTTCCGTCATTGAAAAACTGAATCGCCCCACATTGGTACTGGCCCATAATAAGACCCTTGCGGCGCAGCTTTGTTCCGAATTCCGGGAGTTTTTTCCGGATAATGCGGTGGAATATTTTATTTCCTACTACGACTACTACCAGCCGGAGGCATATATTGCCCATACGGATACCTACATCGAAAAGGATGCTTCTATCAATGAGGAGATCGACCGCCTGCGCCACAGTGCCACCTCGGCTTTGTTTGAACGGCGGGACGTGATCGTGGTGTCTTCCGTTAGCTGCCTGTACGGCTTGGGTGACCCTATCGACTATAAGAGCATGGTCATTTCTTTGCGGGTAGGCAACGAGTATCCGCTGGATGCGGTGCTTCGGAAGCTGACAGAAATCCGTTATGAGCGCAATGACCTGGATTTTTCCAGAAATAAATTCCGCCTGCGGGGTGACACGCTGGAAGTCTATCCGGCCTACTGGTCCGGAAGAGCCATTCGCATTGAGTTTTTTGGCGATGAGATCGACCGGATCTCTGAGATCAACGCGGTTTCGGGAATGGTGGAGCGGTATATCGACCATGTGGCCATCTATCCCGCTTCCCACTATGTGGCCTCCAAGGAAAAGCTCAGCCGCGCGATGGAAGAGATTCGCAGAGAATGCGATGAACAGGTGGCCTTTTTCCGGTCACAGGACAAGCTGTTGGAGGCTCAGAGAATTGCCCAAAGAACTGCCTATGATTTGGAAATGCTCACGGAGATCGGCTTCTGCGAGGGTACTGAAAACTATTCCCGTGTCCTTCAGGGCAGGGCACCGGGAACACCCCCAACTACGCTGCTGGATTATTTCCCCGATGATTTCCTGCTGTTTGTGGACGAAAGCCATGTGACGCTGCCTCAGTGCCGGGCCATGTATGCCGGTGACCGCAGCCGGAAAGATGCTCTGGTCAATTACGGCTTCCGTCTGCCCTCGGCCTATGATAACCGGCCGCTGAACTTTGCGGAGTTTGACAGCAAGATCAATCAGGCTATTTATGTTTCCGCCACCCCCGCGGAATATGAGCAGACCCGTTCTGCCCAGACAGTGGAGCAGGTGATCCGTCCTACGGGCCTTTTGGACCCCGTTGTGGAGGTAAGACCCATTGAAGGACAGATAGATGACCTGATAGGGGAGATCAATGCTCGTACAGCCAAGGACGAACGGGTGCTGGTGACGACGCTTACCAAGAAAATGGCCGAGGATCTGACGGTGTATCTGCAGCAGGCAGGCATCAAGGTGCGCTATATGCACTCGGATATCGGCGCTATGGAGCGAATGGAGATCATCCGGGACTTGCGTATGGCAAAATTTGATGTACTGGTTGGTATCAATTTGCTGCGTGAGGGTCTGGACTTGCCGGAAGTCAGTCTGGTGGCGATTCTGGATGCGGACAAGGAAGGCTTCCTGCGCAGTGAGACCAGTTTGATCCAGAACATTGGCCGTGCGGCACGAAACGCAGAGGGTAGAGTCATCATGTATGCGGACACGGTGACACGGTCTATGAAGATCGCTATGGACGAAACTGCCCGCCGACGGGAGATTCAGGATGCCTATAATAAGGCCAACGGCATCGTTCCCAAAACCATCATCAAGTCAGTGCGTGACTTGATCGAGATATCCTCGCCTACTGCCGAGCGGAAGGGCCGCAGCGGTATCAAGATGACCAAGGCAGAAAAGGAAAAGGAGATCGCCCGTCTGGAAAAGCAGATGAAGGAAGCTGCCCGCATGATGGAATACGAGTATGCGGCCATCCTACGCGACCAGATCATCGAGCTTCGAGGCAATGGGTTATAATACAACAGACAAGGGCGCACTTCAAGCGAAGTGCGCCCTGAAATTATGCAGATAAATGATCCTTTATCTGAGCAGAAACTTACAACGCATGTCATTCTGAGCGAGCATAGCGAGTCGAAGAATCCGTTCTCCTAAAAGAAAAAATTCCAAATCTCAGCGCTTTGGGGATGCGGATCCGTTTGCGGTGCCCGGCAGAAGCATCGCCTGTCAAAGCAGGCTCGCTTCTTGCCGACCGCGGCACACGCTGCGCCTTCCCTTCATCCGCCACCGGCGGCGGTCAGGCTCGCGGCCTTCGACTTCGTTTCACTCCGCTCAGGATGACATGGCGACTTGATAGTTGCTGCAGTAAATGATCGTTTAGCGCACCATCGATGTGTCATCCTGAGCGCAAGCGAAGGATCTCCGGAGCAACGATAGACCGGAGATTCTTCGGCCTAAAGGCCTCAGAATGACAGACATGGAACGATACCGAGCGGGTCAGGGAAGTTACGAAAAGTATAGCACCATGCACGCATTGGCGGTGGGCGCTGCCCACATAAACGTTCATTTACGGGGTGTGATGTAGGGTGGTGTTTATTCCTCTACTTTTGGAACAGGTTTTTCGTACTCGTTTTCCCGAATGCCCGGGTAATGGGTATCCAGATATTCCTCCCGGTAGGGATTGACGCCTCTGGAAACGGTTTCCGGTTGGTTGGGCAGCAGCCAGCTTGGCCGCTTATAGTACTTGTTATGGAATTTGTTTTCTGTACGGCCCGCCCGTTCCAGCGCGTCCGCACAGGCACGGATACAGCCTCTGGCACCGCAGATGGCAAAATAGCCGGTATGGCTGATGATGTAATTATAGTACTCCATGACGGAATTGGTATAAGGCTTTCGTCCCCACTGCGCGTTGGCCATGGCGTAGGCAAGAATATAGGCTTCTTCTTCGGTCATCTCGCTGTTTCGTACGTCGAATGCCATGTTGGGGAACTCTTTCTTCAGGAACGGAGAACACTCATTGTTCATGCCGTGATGGGACAATGTGCAGCGGCCCATCTGTACATCTCCGAACCAGACCTGCTTCTCACCAAAGTCCACGGTCAAGCGGCGGGTGGTATCCTTTATCTGGGGAATGGCACCGCCGGGACACATCCGTGTGCAGGCACCGCAGTGCATACAAATGGTACCGGTGTCCAGTATGGGATCCGGTTCCAGCTCCGCATCCGTGAAAATCAGACCCAGGCGGACACGGGGACCAAACTTCTTAGTTAAAAAGACCTTGGAAAAGCCAATCTCGCCCAAACCGCAGCCTGCCGCGATCATGCGGATGCTGCAGACAACATCCGGCGGCACCTTACCGGGTGCTACCGGCTCCATGGTGGTGCCGTTTCCTTCTGGGACAGCGGGGTAGTGCGCAACTGCTTCCCAACCGTGGTCTTCGATAAAGCAGCACAGGTCATAGGTTTTCTTGGGACGGAAGAAGGCATTCAGCTTGTTATATGTATAGAACGTGTAGTTGTGCCAGTGGGTACCTTCCTCAATGCCCCGGTTGGCACCACGGGGAATCCGCATAGCAATGGCAATCACGGACTTGCAATCCGGGAAGTAAGTTTTTGGCGACATGAGCGCCGGAGCGTTTTCGAACCGCTCAATATTGCCAATGGCAATACAATCAATGCCAAGCTCGGCTGCCCGCTCCTTGATCATTTGGGATGTGAGTTTCATCAGCGATTCCCCCGATTTCCGTCTTTGCTGAAGGCACCGCCAAGCACATTTGCCGCATCGGTGTTCCGCTCAGCGGCGATACCGGATTGGCCGATGGCCCAGTTTTCCCGTTTGCGGAAGCTGTTTTCAAAGGCATTGCCAACCAGATTGTTTTCTTCCAGATGGCACATGCAGGTACGGTTGCACAGGGCGGCAATCCGGTCAGGCTTGCCCTTGTCGGTAAAACGGTTGGGAACTGCGCCGTTTTTGCACTGCTTGCACTTGTTGTAGTCGACCTTTGCGACAGTCTTCTTTTTGCCGCAGATTTCGATGGTTTCGGTTTCTGTCTTGCTGATGGCACCCAGAGGGCAAATATCCGCACATTTGCCGCAGTTGGTGCAGATGTGGGGTTCCCGGATGGGAGTCGGTTCCAGTTCCGCGTCGGTGATGATCATCTGGAACCGCTGACGGGAACCAAAGCGGTCGGAAAGGGGCAAGCCGGAGAAACCCAACTCGCATATGCCGCAGGCAACCGCAGCATAATCAAAGTCCGGGTACACATTGGGGGCAGGCCGTCCCAAAGCGACAGGAACACCGGTTGGCTCGCATTCCGGAGGATTGTTAAACAGGGGAACAGCCTCCCAACCGTTATCTTCCAACACATTGCCCAGATTGTAGCAGGCCAGAGAAAGAAATTCATCTTCCAGCCAGTTGTTGCCGAACAGGCGGTAATCACCGAAGTTGGTGCCTTCCTCTACACCCCGCAGGGAACCGCGGCAGATCCGCTTGCCAATGAGAATGACTGTCTTTCCTTCCGGGAAGATGGAAAAGGGGTTGTGGGACGACTCTACCGCGTCAAATCGTGACTTAGGGGCAAAACCGATCAGGTCGATACCCTCTCGTTTTGCGGCATCCAAGATTTGCTGTTTTAATTCGTGCATAACAATGTCCTCCAATATTGTGTGGTTATGCTTATTATAGAAACGGCAGCGGTACGACGCAATAAAGAATCGAAATTCACTATCAATTATCGAAACTAAACATTTCTTGAAATTATAAAAAATTATGATAAAATAGTATACATATATGACAAAACAGGGGATATGCTGTATGCTGTTTCAAGAAAACTTTTCAATTATCGATCTGCTACCGGGAAAACTTGCTTTTGAGGCGGCTCCCGAGACCTTTGTGCCCGGCCGGTCCTTTTGCTCCATCAGTTTTCGGCTTTCCGGACAGATCGTTGTGACAGGAAAGCATCAAACTTACCATGTGATTCCGCAAAGTATTTTTTACATGCCAAGCGGCTATGATTATGCTACAAAAGTAGTGGAATCCGGTGAAGTGTATGTGGTTCACTTCTGCGCCGAAGATGGATTTCCACCGGAACCCTTTGTATGGAAGCCTGTAGAGCCGCAGCAATATGAGAAGCTGTTCTCGCAAATTCTGGAAGTCTTTCCTACGGGCCAGCGGAAGGATTTTGTTTCCATGGGCTTGTTCTATGGCTTGCTGGCAAAAATTCGGGAGGATTCTAAAAGTGAGCGTCCATATATTCCAAAGCGGATGCTGCAGGTGAAAGCCAGAATCCATGAAAGCTTTAATGACAGCACCTTGTCCGTAGCGGAACTTGCCCGGAGCGCTGGGCTAAGTGAAGTGTATTTCCGGCGGGAATTCAAGGCGTGCTTTGGCTGTCAGCCGGTAGCCTATATCAGCAGTGTTCGAACAGAGTATGCAAAGGCCCTTTTGGAAACCGGTGAGTATTCGGTCAGCGAAGTGGCAATTCAAAGCGGCTATGATAATATCAGTTATTTTTCTTACCGCTTTCGTGAGATCACCGGCATGACTCCAAGCCAATATCGGGATGAAGCGGCACAAAAAACAAAAGATCCCTGAAAGCATGTAAATGATCGTTTATGCGGGCAGTGCCCGCCGCCAATGCGTGCATGGGTGCTATGCTTTTCGTAACTTCCCTTGTCCGTTTGCGGTACCCGGCAGAAGCATCGCCTGTCAAAGCAGGCTCGCTTCTCGCCGACCGCTGCACACGCTTATGCCCCGCTTCATCCGCCCCCGGCGGCGCGGGCCAACGCGGCCCGCTCGGTATCGTTCTTGCAGCAATTTTCGATAGAATTCGTAGGGGCGGCGATCCGCCGCCCGCGGGCGATTCGTGAATCGCCCCTACAGATACTAACGATCATCGCCGCACAAACGATACCGGGCAAGGAAAGGCACAAACGACAAGTAGAAGTTTTGGTGCGAAATGGGAGCGGCGGCTCGCCGCTAAACGATCA
>JAZRKL010000061.1:0-10257 GCA_045646265.1 Faecousia sp. | reverse complement strand
CCCTTTATCCGCCACCGGCGGCGGTCAGGCTCGCGGCCGCTCGGTGTCGTTCCATGTCTGTCATTCTGAGGCCTTTAGGCCGAAGAATCTCCGGTCTATCGTTGCTCCGGAGATCCTTCGCTTACGCTCAGGATGACACATCGATGGTGTGCTAAACGATCATATACAGCAGCAATATTTTTTCCCCATTATTGCTTTTTTCCATCTGTTGTGATAGCATAAATACGTAAGAAACAGATTATCCCGACAGCGTTTCCCCTCAAACAATTTTATACTATTTGAAAAGGAGAAGCTTATGAATATCAATTACATTCATCCTGCTGACCAGCTTGTCATGTTCATGCAGCGCATTTACGACAAGGGTATGACCACCACCTCCGGCGGCAACCTGTCCATTCTGGATGACGACGGCAATATCTGGATCACCCCTGCCGGTGTGGACAAGGGCACCCTGAACCGCAACGACATCGTCTGCGTCAAGCCCGACGGCACCATCACCGGTATGCACCGTCCTTCTTCTGAGCTGCCCTTCCATGCGGCGGTCTATAAGATGCGCCCCGATCTGAGAGCCGTTCTCCATGCCCATCCCCCGGCACTGGTCTCCTTCTCCATCGCCAGAAAGACCCCCCATCTGGACCTGATGCCCTCTGTGCGCAAAATGTGCCCCGATGTGAAGATCGCCGTTTATGCCGTTCCCGGCAGTGATGAGCTGGGCGACAACATTGGCAAGTGCTTCCGGGAAGGCTGCGACATCGTCATGCTGGAAAACCACGGCATTTGCATCGGCGCCCAGGATATGTTCACCGCCTTCCAGCGGTTTGAGACATTGGACTATGCCGCCAGTCTGGAGATCCGTGCCCGCCGCATCGGTACCCCCAAGCCTCTGGACGAAGCCGCTTACCGGGTGGCGCTGACCCGCACCCATCTGAAGATGGACGACTTCATTCCCAGCTCCCACTCTGTCGAAGAGCTGGCTGCCCGCCGGGACATGATCACACTGATCCGCCGCTCCTACAAGCAGGGCCTGTTCACCGCCACCCACGGCACCTATTCCGTCCGCCTGTCCGACGGCAGCTTCCTGATCACCCCCTTCGGCATGGACCGTGCCTATCTGGAAGAGGACGATCTGGTTCGTGTCAAGGCCGGCATGAAGGAAATGGGCAAGGTCCCCTCCCGTGCGGTGGGTCTGCACCAGGCCATTTATGATAAGAATCCGGAGATCAGCGCCGTTCTGCTGGCTCAGCCGGTTCACGCCATGGCCTTCGCCGTCACCGACACGGAGTTCGACCCCCGTACCATCCCCGAAAGCTACATCCTGCTGCGTGATGTCAAGCGGATGCCCTACGGCCAGAACTACATCGATCCCGAAGGCACTGCCGACTACTTCGGCGAGGCAACTCCCGCCGCCATGGTGGAAAATGACTGTGTCATCGTCACCGGCAGCACATTGCTGCAGGCCTTTGACCGGCTGGAGGTCATGGAGTCCACCGCTCACTCCATCATCAATGCCTCTGCCATCGGCGATATCGTCCATATTTCCAAGGAAGAGATCGACGATCTGAAGGTAGCCTTCAAGCTGAAAGACTAATCCATAGTCAAAATGCCCATCGCAACTGGATGTTGCGATGGGCATTTCTTATTTTTTAACGGGAGGGAAGATGCCGCAGAACACGGCCGCTGCGAGCGCCCGTATATTCGCCCTTTGCAATGACAGGAATACCGTTGACCAGCACATAGTCCATGCCGTCGGAATATTTACAGGGTTCAGAAAATGTAGCATTGATTTTAAGCGCATTGATATCAAATATGTTGATATCCGCGTACTTCCCTGCTTCCAGTACACCGCGGCCTTCCAAGGCAAAGTGCTGGGCTGGAATCATGCCAACCTTCTTGACTGCGTCCTGAATGGAAATAGCACCCAACTCCCGCACATAGCGGACGAAGAACTGGGTCATAGACATAAAGTCATGGCGTCTGCCTCCGTTACCGGGGGTCTCATCATACAGGTCGGAATCCGTCTGCCACATATAGATGGGATCCCGGATAACAGAGTCCACCAAGATCTGCTCATGGAATACTTCTCCCTGCAGATTTACCTTATTGGCCAAATCCAGATTCGGTGCGGCCATCATGATATCCAGGAAGACATCTGCGGGTTCTTTACCGGAGCGGGCAACCAGTTCCTTGAAGGGAACGGTGTTGATCTCGGGCATATAGTGGGTGGTAACATACAGCAGCCGATCCCACTGACCGTAAGCCAGAAAACGCCAGTAGCGATCCAGATCGTTTTTGACCTTTTCACGACCCATGGGATCCGCAAGGATCTGCCTGGCCTTGTCCCAACCCTCGGCCCGGAGCCAGGGAGGCAACATTGCCATAGCATTACCGGGAGCGAAGCAGTTGGAGAGCATGTCCGCATATACATTCAGATGCTCAATCTCTCTTGCATCTTTGAGCATCTGCATACCCTTGAACAGGTAGTCGTTTGGTACACCGTTGTCATACTTGATATTCAGGTGAGAAACGGTACCACGCATGCCGGTCTTGCGAACAACGTTCAAAAACTCGTTGACCGCTTCCAGCACATAGTAGCCTTCATCGCGCATATGCGAAGAATAATTGGCATCGTATTCGCTGGCAATCAAAGCCAAACGTTCTACTTCCTCCGGACGGCTGACAACACCGGGCACAAATTCCAAGCCGGTGGAAAATCCTATAAAGCCTGCTTCCATCGCTTCCCGCAGGAAATCTGCCATGATTGCAAACTGTTCTTCTGTGTAGTCCGTTGTATACAGATTTGCCATCTGCCGCAGAGTGTTATGACCGCACAGCCATGCACTGTTCATAGATGCACCGGCAGCTTCCAACTGATCCAACACAGCAGCCATTGTTCCTTTGGGGTATGTACCGTCAGCGGCGGGTTCTCTATGCAGATAGGTTCGTCCGCAGTTACCCATGATCTGTGTAGTGACGCCCTGGCGCAGGGCGTTCTGACATTCCGGATATTTGAAAATGGTTCTGTCAGCGTGGGTATGGCTGTCGATAAAACCAGGGGTGACATACTTGTGATGGGCATCGATCTCCAAAGGAGCGGATACGCCCTTCAGGTTTCCAATGTAATCGATCTTGTCGCCGATAACAGCGATATCGGCATAATAGGGAAGCTTACCTGTGCCGTCAACGATGGTGCCGTTGCGAATGATAATGTCCGGCGTTTTCTGATAATAAACCATATCTCTCCTCCAAAATTTTCATGTTCAGCCGCCAATGAACACACCCCTGTTCCGATCCCGGAGCAGAGGTGTGATTACATAGGCAATGTGGGAAAACAACTCCACCGGGTGTTCTCTTTAGCAGTAGAAATCCTTGATTTTCTTGGCGCGGCTGGGATGCCGCAGTTTGCGGATGGCCTTGTTTTCGATCTGGCGGATACGCTCACGGGTAACGCCGAAGATCTGGCCCACCTCTTCCAGAGTGTGGGTGCGGCCGTCGTACATACCGAAGCGCATACGCAGAACGTCTGCTTCACGCTCGGTCAGAGTGTCCAAAATTTCTTTCAAGGCCTCAGCCAGCAGTGCGTTGGAGGTGGCGTCAGCAGGACCGGGAGTCCGCTCGTCTTCCACGAAGGAGCCGATAGAGGTATCTTCTTCATCGCCAACGGGGGTATCCAGAGACAAAGTATCGGCTGCGGTGCGGTTTGCCTCGATGATCTTCTCAACAGGCAGGTTCAACTCCTTGGCGATTTCCTCCACGGTAGGCTCACGGCCCAGCTCCTGCACCAGCTTACGGTTGCAGCGGGTGGCCTTGTTGATGACCTCCACCATATGCACCGGCACACGAATGGTTCGTGCCTGATCGGCGATAGCGCGGGTAATGGCCTGCCGGATCCACCAGGTAGCATATGTAGAGAACTTGTTTCCCTTTGTCCAGTCAAATTTATCAACGGCGCGGATCAAGCCTGTGTTGCCCTCCTGGATCAGATCCAGAATGTGCAGGCCGCGGCCGGAATATTTCTTTGCGATAGAGACTACCAATCGCAGATTGGCTTCTGTCAGCTTATTCTTTGCTGCTTGATCGCCTTCAGAGATGCGCTTTGCCAGATCCACTTCCTCGTCAGCGGACAGCAGCTTGATCTGGCCGATCTCCTTCAGGTACATACGCACCGGGTCATCCAGGTTGTACTCAGCGGCCAGATCCACTGGATCCACCAGATCTTCCTCTTCCATGCCGGAAAGATCCATGTCGTCATCCAGAACATCGTCCAGCACCAGATCCACATCATCTTCCAGTTCCAGCTCGGCGCTGATGATTTGGATGTTCATGGCCTCAAAGCGGTCATAGACCTCTTCGATCTTTTCCGGAGTCAGATCCGTCTTTTCCAGAATGGCATTCAGATCGGAGGCCCGGATCATACCGTCCTTGCGGCCCTGGGCAATCAGGCTCTGGAGCGCAGCCTGGGTATCTTCAGCAGGCCGATTGATTTTCTTTGTTGTGCTCATATTGTTAACTCCCTTGTTTGTCTGGTAGCATTTTTTGCTCATGCCGTTAGACTATATATCGATTTTTTACCTTTGACAAGAGGTTTTGACGGAAAATTTTTCATTTTTTGCAGCTTTGGGCGGTTTTTGTCGCTCCTACGCAGGAGTTTACCCTGTATTTCATCAAAACATACGGTTTACTTTTTCATGTAAATTCTGTATAATAAGAAAATCGATAAAAATACCCTTTTGAGGTGCCTTATATGACCGACCTTTCAAAGATCCGTAATTTTTCAATTATCGCCCATATCGACCACGGCAAGTCCACCCTGGCAGACCGTCTGCTGGAAGAGTGCAATGCCATTGAGCAGCGCCACCGTGCGGAGCAGATTCTTGACTCCATGGAGCTGGAGCAGGAGCGGGGCATTACCATCAAGGCAACCGCCGCCACGCTGACCTACACCGCCGATGACGGGGAAACCTATGCACTGAACCTCATCGACACCCCGGGTCACGTGGACTTTAACTACGAAGTTTCCCGCTCCCTTGCCGCCTGCGAAGGTGCCATTCTGGTGGTGGACGCTTCCCAGGGTGTGGAAGCACAGACTCTGGCCAACACCTATCTTGCCATCGATGCCGGTTTGGAAGTGCTGCCCGTTATCAACAAGATCGACCTGCCCTCTGCCCGGCCCGCGGAAGTCAAAGCCGAGGTAGAGGATATCATCGGCATCCCCGCCGAGGACTCCCCCGAGATCTCCGCCAAGAACGGCATCAACATTCACTCCGTTCTGGAAATGATCGTTAAGGATGTTCCCGCCCCCAGCGGCGACCGGAACGCACCCCTGCAGGCGCTGATCTTTGACAGCGTCTATGACAGCTACCGGGGCGTCATTGTCTATGTCCGCGTGAAGGAAGGTACTGTCCGTCCGGGACAGGACATCAAAATGATGGCCACCGGCGCTTCTTATAAGGTAGTAGAAGTTGGCACCATGAGTCCCGCAGGCCTTGTGTCCAAGGACGCACTGGGCGCGGGTGAGGTCGGCTATATCACCGCCTCCATCAAGACCGTTGCCGACACCCAGGTGGGCGACACCGTCACCACCGTGGAAGACGGCGCTCCCGAACCGCTGCCCGGCTACCGCCCCGTACAGCCTATGGTTTTCTCCGGTGTGTACCCCGCCGATGGTGCCAAGTATCAGGATTTAAGAGAAGCGCTGGAAAAGCTGAAGCTCAACGACGCTTCCTTTGCCTATGAGCTGGAAAGCTCCATCGCCCTTGGCTTTGGCTTCCGCTGCGGCTTTTTAGGGTTGCTGCATATGGAGATCATTCAGGAGCGGCTGGAACGGGAATACAATCTGGATCTGATCACCACCGCTCCCAACGTTGTCTACCGCATCACCAAAAACAACGGCGAGGTGCTGATGGTCTATACCCCGCTGGATTACCCCGACCCCATGGAGATCCAGTTGGCCGAAGAACCCTTCGCCAAGGTCAATCTCATCGCCCCGCAGGAGTATGTGGGCAACATTATGGAACTGGCCCAGCAGCGCCGTGGCGAGTTCAAGGACATGGTCTATCTGGATGCCAACCGTGTGGAGCTGCACTACGACATGCCCTTAAACGAGATCATTTATGACTTCTTTGACGCGCTGAAATCCCGTACCCGCGGCTACGGCTCACTGGACTACGAGCTGATCGGCTACCGGCCCAGTAAGCTGGTCAAGCTGGATATCCTCTTGAACGGCGATATCGTGGACGCACTGAGCTTCATCCTCTTTGCGGACAATGCCTATCCCCGGGCCAGAAAGATCTGTGAAAAGCTGAAGGAGAATATCCCGAGAGCCCAGTTCGAGATCCCCGTGCAGGCAGCCATCGGCGGCAAGATCATTGCCCGGGAGACCATCAAGGCTCTGCGTAAGGACGTGCTGGCCAAGTGCTACGGCGGCGATATCACCCGTAAGAAGAAGCTGCTGGAAAAGCAGAAGGAAGGTAAGAAGCGTATGCGTACCTTTGGTACTGTTTCCGTGCCCAGCGAGGCATTCATGGCAGTACTGAAACTGGATGAGGACTAAACTATGCCACTGTTCACAAGAAAAGACAAACAACCTCTGGGCATCTATATCCATGTGCCCTTTTGCCGCAGCAAGTGCCAGTACTGCGACTTTTACTCTCTGACCACCAAAGATGACAAGCTGATGGATAGCTATCTGGATGCCATGACCCGCCATATTAAGGAAAGCGGCGCTCTGGCTCCCAACCACAAGGTAGATACCATCTACTTCGGCGGCGGCACACCCAGCTTTTTCGGTGAAGACGGTATGGCCACCATTCTCACCGCCATCCGCCGTTATTTCGATGTAGCGGGTGACGCGGAGATCACCTTTGAGGCCAACCCCGACTCCGTCAACGACAAGCTGCTGCGCCGTCTCCGGGCGGAAGGCTTCAACCGGGTCAGTCTGGGTATCCAGACCGATGACGATGCCATTTTGCAGAAAATCGGCCGTCCCCATAACTATGCACAGGCTGTCACCGCCGTAGAGCGGATCCGCCGTGCCGGCTATAAGAATCTTTCCGTAGATCTGATGTACGGTCTGCCGGGCCAGACGATGGACGGCTGGGAGCAGACCCTGCGCCGGGTGCTGACACTGACCCCGGAACACATCAGCTGCTACGGCTTGAAGGTCGAAGAGCGGACACCCCTGTATGATTATAAGGATGCCTGCAACCTGCCCGACGATGACACGCAGGCAGACATGTATCTGACCGCTGTGGAAATTCTCAAGGGCAAAGGCTACCGCCAGTACGAGATCTCCAATTTTGCCAGAAAGGGTATGATCTCCAAGCACAACTGGAAGTACTGGACCGGCGGCGAATATCTGGGCTTTGGCCCCGATGCCAGCTCCGACTTCGGCGGCAAACGATTCACCATTGTTCGGGATCTGCTGGCCTATATCGACGGCATCAAGCATGGTGGACAGGTGATTTCCGAACTGCAGGAGATTCCCAGACGGGAGCGGGCAGGAGAATTTATCATGACCCGTCTGCGTACCGCTGCCGGTATTGATCCGCAGGAATACGAGAAAAAGTTTCTGCTGCCCTTCGCCCCTCTGGAAGCGGCGCTTGAGCGCTGCGCCCAGCAGCGGCTGGCTGCCAAAACCAGCGAGGGCATCTGGCACCTGACCCCGGAAGGTTTTCTGGTGTCCAACAGCATCCTCTCGGATCTGCTGCTGATTCAGGACAAATCCACCCCCCTGGCAAGAAGATGATCGTAAAAGCCGGCTGTTCCACGGAACAGCCGGCAAATTTATATAAACAGGTATGAATTCCCGTAAATGATCGTTTAGCGCACCATCGATGTGTCATCCTGAGCGTAAGCGAAGGATCTCCGGAGTAACGATAGACCGGAGATTCTTCGGCCTAAAGGCCTCAGAATGACAGACATGGAACGACACCGAGCGGGTTAGGGAAGTGGCGAATAGCGACGCACCGGGCACGAAAAGCCAGCGGCGGCTCGCCGCTAAACGATCATTTACAAAGCAAAAAGCAAGGACGCGCTGCGTCCTTGCTTTTTTTATCCGATTCGGTACAGCCGCTTGCCGTTTTCGTAGGTGGCGGCATGGACTTCCTCCACGGAAATCCCTCTGATCTGCGCCAGCTTTTCCGCCATGCGGTACAGATAGCCGGGATGGTTGCGTTTCCCCCGGAAGGGTTCGGGGGCCATAAAGGGGCAATCCGTTTCCAAAACGATTCTGTCTAATGGAATAGATGCGGCGGTCTCCACGGCCTTGCGGGCATTTTTGAAGGTCAGCACACCGGTAAAGCCAATGTACCAGCCCATGTTCACCAGCTGCCGAGCCATCTCCGCGGAGCCGGAGTAGCAGTGAAACACGCCCTTGACCTTTGGAAATTCCTTAACAATGGCCAAACCATCGTTGTGAGCATCCCGCTCATGGACGATCACCGGCAGATCCAGCTCCTGGGCCAGCGCCATCTGCATCCGGAAGGCCTGCTGCTGGATATCACGGGGGATGTCCTCATAATAATAGTCCAGACCGATCTCACCGATGGCCTTGACCTTGTCTGATAGTTTACATAACTTTCTGTATTCTTCCAATACTTCCTCATTCACTTCGCTGGCAGAGTCCGGATGGGAGCCAACGGAAGCATAGAGCCAGGGGTATTTTTCTGCCATGGCCACGATATCCCGGGAGGATTCCAAAGAGCATCCCGCATTCATCACAAGGCCGACCCCGGCATCCGCGAAGCTTTCCATCAGCGCTTCCCGATCCGGGTCAAAGGCCGGGTCGTTTAAATGGGCATGGGTATCAAAGAGCATATTCTCTCTCCTTTTCTATCACGGCCACCAGACAGCCGTCCATTTTCGTCACTCTGGGGTCATCCAGAGAAAAATCCGTATGGTTGGGATAGCCTTGCAGGCCGGTACCATCACACTTGGCCTGTGCCTCCTTCAGCACCCAGAAGGTCAGCAGCGCTATCCGTTTATCTTCCGCCCCTTCGTATTGGGCAAGCTCTCCGGGCGACAGGATCTTCTTCGCCAGATTCAAGGAAATATCCCGCTCCATCTCCTCCGCGTCGATGCCAATGGGGCTATTTGACAGGGCGCAGAACACATGGCTCTTTGTGTGGGAAATGGAAAAATGCAGACCGCCGGTTTGAAAATACGGCTTCCCCCGGTCTCCCACCAGAAGCTCCGGCATCGGGGCGCCGGTGAGCCGCTCCACCATTTCCCGTAAAAGGGTTCTGCCCGCGGCATGACCCTCTTTCTCTTCGATCACCCTGTATTCCAGCGCCAGCATCACAGCACCTTGCCGCCGTTAACGGTGAGCCGGAATTTGTAGCCCAGCATTTCCGCCGCGCCCCGGCACATAAGCATCCGGTTCAGGAAAATATCGAAATATTCGTACATGGTGCAGATGGTTTCGTCCACCTGCAGATTCAGGGCAATGATTTCGTCTTCTGTATTGACCTTCAGGGTCGAGCCGGTAACCGCGTGGTTTACCCGGTCGTGAATGTCAAATTTCGCCGCATCCTTGGTGCGGACCCGGTTGCGGCGGACATCGGTTTTATCCGCCAGAATCAGCGCCGCGGAGATGGGATCCATGGAGTTGCCGGTGGATTCGTCATGCTGGCCGATGGCGGCAATGACGGCGATCCGGTCTGCCAGGGGCATATCGGTGTGCTTTAAAATATCGTTGGCAAGGAGCGCGCCCAGCTCCGCGTGGTGGGTGCGGTTGATGGCGTTGCCAATATCGTGCATAAAGCCGGCGATCTTTGCCAGCTCCTGGGTGTGCTCGTCAAAGCCCAGCTTGCGCAGAATATAGGCGGCACGCTCCGCCACCAGCAGGCAGTGTGCCTCCGAGTGGTCGGTAAATCCCAGAACACCCAGATTCTGGTTGCCCCGTTCCAGCAGCGCGCAAACTTCTTCGTTGTTTCTGATCTCTTGATAGGTCATTATGGATATCTCCTTTTGGTTCATTGATACTATTATAAACAAAAATTGCTCCTTGCGCAATAGTCTTGTAAATGATCGTTTATGCGGCGAGCCGCCGCCCCCTTTTCGCACCAAGACTTCTACTTGTCGTTTGTGCCTTTCCTTGCCCGGTATCGTTACTACTGAGGTAAATGATCGTTTATCTGAGCAGAAACCTAAAACGCATGTCATTCTGAGCGGAGTGAAACGGAGCCGAAGAATCTACGCATTATCATAATGCTTAGCAGTATTTCGGTGCGAAGATCCTTCGACTCGCTCCGCTCGCTC
>JAZRKL010000060.1:0-8436 GCA_045646265.1 Faecousia sp. | reverse complement strand
AAGACACCGCCCTTTCACGGCGGTAACATGGGTTCGATTCCCGTACGGGTCACCAAAAAAAGACACCATCCTTTTGGATGGTGTCTTTTTTGTCCCCTACGGGAATCGAAAGGCCGTTAAAAAAGCATGCCGGTGGCATGTTTTTTAGGCCGTGGGGGATTCCATTGACTTTTAGATGCAGCCCGTTAGGGTTGTAGATGAAAGTCAATCTAAGGGTCACCAAAAAAGACACCACCCTTTCGCTTCATGTTCTTAACAGGCAATCATCACCATCTTGCGTAGGGCGGGGGCTTGCTCCCGCCGCTAACTTAAACAACCTGTCGCAGCACCAAATGAATGGTGCTGCGGCTAACTATTTGACATATTGGAATTTATTTATCAGATATCATAGTCCTCATAGCAATTGAGCAATACTTCACAATCACAAAATCCGCCCATATCAGTAATTTCTGTAATTACTCTTTTAATCATCTCGTGGGGAATATTATGCTTGAGCCATTGTTCTGTATGGCGCAGTGTGTGGTCACAATCAGAATTGTCCAACTGTTCTTCCAAATATTCAAATAATTCTTGAACGTTTTCTTCTGTGAGCAAATAATCCTTGCGCTGTGTTTCTTTCCATGTTTTAGCCAGCGCCTTCTTCTCTGCTTTTGATAAGTCGGTCATGCTTTCATCCTCCGTCAAATTCTAGTTTGTCGAATTGATTATACTATAGAGACAATATGGTTTCAATATCCGAAGTGTGTTTCCGGCGGGAGCAAGCCCCCGCCCTACGATTCGCGCACATGGCAAGCAGAGCATCCGGCTGTACACCGGATATAGGCAACTGGGCAGATGCTCAGACCCAAAAGGATCGGCAGCATACCCAAAAAGTCAATGCTTCCGTGGCACAGGACGCCGATCAGCAGCATAACGATGCCGCCCACAAAAGCAGCAAAGGAATTGCCCATAACATAACGGCCGGTCAATACCCGCCGATGAAAAGATTGCATATATAGAACTCCACGCCGTCTGCCGCGGCGATTCTGTGCAGATAGCGCTGGGCATCCTGAGAAAAACTGTTTCCCATGGACAAAATATACATATCCAGCATCTCCTGTAAAACATTGCCAACATCATGCCACATGATGCAAGCCTGTACAACTGTTTTGTTAGGATTATACTATACAAAAAGGACATATTGCGCATAGCAGATGTCCTCTTTACCATCTTGCACCACTATTTGACTTATGCTAAAATCTCCTTGGAGGTGTTTTTTATGTACAAAGTCATCGTAAACGCAAATATCGTAACGCCTAACGGCATTCTATATGATGGGACACTCGTTATTGAAAAAGACAGGATTTTTGACATATTAAAAAGCGATGCTGCGCTTCCTGCGGATGCGGAAATCATTGACGCAAAGGGCGCATATGTAGGACCCGGTTTTGTAGATATCCATGTCCACGGTTTTGGTACCGGAGAAACCTTCGATGCCGATGCCGGTACTGTCGATCACTTTTTAAGCCACGGCACCACTACCCTGCTGGCAACACCTTACTATTCCCATGACTTTGAAAAAACACTCCGGGATATCCATAACGCAAAAGAGGCAATGAAGAAGACCGCCGTTATCAAGGGTATTTACATTGAAGGTCCTTACACCAACCCCGACTACGGTGCCAATGCCGATACCAACCCCTGGCGGCACGGTATCGTAGAAGCAGAATACAAGGCACTTGTTGATGCGTGCGGTACTGACGTTAAGGTTTGGACCGCCGCACCAGAGCTGGACGGCATTCTGGATTTCTGTGCCTATGCCAAAAAGGTCAACCCGGATGTGGTTATCGCCCTGGGCCATTCCGAAGCAACACCACAGCTGATCGATGCCATGGGCAAATACCGCCCCACACTCATGACCCATACCATGAATGCCACCGGCAGGCTTCCCGTTGTCGGAGGTACCCGTGGTTATGGCCCCGATGAATACTGTTTCTCCCACCCGGAGATGTATGCCGAGCTGATCTCCGACTCCTGCGGCATTCATGTAAATGCTGTTCTGCAGCAAATGCTTCTTAGAATCAAAGGCGTAGATAAGGTCGTTCTGATTACAGATTCCACCAAAACAGAAGCTCCCTCTCCGGAGCATCTTCAACATATCACCGACCTGAATTTTGATCATTTAGGCGGTCTTTGCGGCAGCCAGCTTACCATGGACCGGGCCTGCCGGAATATCATGTCCCATACCAACTGCGGCATCGCCCAGGCCTTTATCATGGCATCCCTGAACCCGGCGAAGGTAATCGGCATGGACCATGAGATCGGTTCCATTGAAAAGGGCAAGCTTGCCGACCTGGTTTTTGTGGATGATAAATTCAACGTACTGAGAGTCATGTCCGAAGGAGAATTTTATGAATAAACTGCTGACCGGATATCACAAGGTAAACATCAACCCCCCTCTGGGTATTGGCATTGATGGCTACTTCGTCCCCCGCTTTGCCCAAGGCTATTTAGATGATATTTGCGCCAGCGCCCTTGTGTTGAGCTGTGATGACAAGCGGATCGTCATCATCAGCATGGATGTGTGCATGCTGGATACGGCGCTGGTAGCCCGCTATCAAAAGGCCATTGAAAAGGCCACCGGCATTCCTGCCGATCAGATTTTCCTTACCAATACCCATACCCACACCGGTCCTCTTACATCGCCTACCGATATGTTTGAAGCACCGGAAGCGCCGATTCTCAAATATGCAGTTTTTGTGGAGGAACGGCTTGTCGACGCAGTGACATTGGCACTTGCCGATATGGTTTCTACAAAAATGGGTTACGGTACCGGCATGGCTCCTGCCCGGGTGGCTTACATCCGCCGGTATCGTATGAAAGACGGCAGCACCATGACCTGCCCTCCCATTGATGATCCCGATATCGTGGCCCCCATCGGTGAGCTGGATCAGCGGGTCCATGTGCTGCGCTTCGACCGGGAAGGTCGCAAGCCTTTTATTCTGGTCAACTACGGTCTTCATGCCGATACCGTTAACGGCGATCTACTCTCCGCCGATTGGCCCTACTGGATGGAAAAGACCCTGGATCTGGCTCTGGAGGGTGCCAACTGCATGTTTATCTGCGGCGCACAAGGTGATGTAGGCAGCACCAATGTCCATCCCGACAGCGCCGATATGAATGACACTGAGATCAGCTTTGATAATGAAATGAAGAGTCCCAGTATGGCCCGCTTCGTTGGCCGTGCCCTTGCCGGTACCGTTCTGCAGGTCTACGACAAAGTCTATTATGTGGATGTAGACAGCATTCAGATGATCACCAAAACCGTGCCCGTGAAGCTGAATGTACCGGAACCACACGAAATTCCCCTTGCCAAAAAGTACAAAGAACTGCACGATGCCGGGCGGGATTGTGACATCCCCTACACCGCTATGGAGCTGACCACTGTGGTAGCGGAAGCACTGCGGATCTGCAAGTATGAGAACAGTCCGGCCTATCTGGACTTGAAGCTGCTGGGTCTGAAGATTGGCCCTGTGGCTTTGGTTGGCATCCCCGGTGAACCCTTTACCGAAGTAGGTGTCAAGATCAAGGAAGCGGAAGGCTTCGCTCTGGTTCTGTCCTGCGCACTGACTAACGGCTATGAGGGATATTTCCCCGTAAAATCCGCCTATGACGAAGGCGGCTATGAGGCCCGTTCCTCCCGCTACAAATCCGGTGTTGCTGAAACCATCATCGAAGCCGGCAAGCAGATCGTTGCGAAACTGGCCAATGTATAAATGGTGGTATTTATGCGTAAAAGCGAACCTGTAAAGATCCTTTTGGATACGGACATCGGCGGTGATTGTGATGACGCAGGCGCTATGGCCTTGCTGCACCGGCTGTGCGATCTGGGTGAAGCGGAGCTTCTGGCTGTGACGCACTGTGCAGCTTCCCCCTATGTAGCAGGCTGCATCGATGCCATCAATACCTACTACGGCAGACAAGTCCCGGTAGGCATCAACTATGATGCGCCTTTGCATGGTCCCGGTGTCTATGCCGAAGCCCTTTGCCGGGAATTTCCCAACCGCTTTCCGGAAGGCAATGCACCGGATACGTTAGCTGTGCTGCGGCAGACCTTAGCCCATGCGGAGGATCACAGCGTCACCTTTGTGGTGATCGGTTCACTTGCTTCCGCCGCGCGGCTTGTTCTCAGCGGGCCGGATGCCGACTCCCCTCTGACCGGCAAGGAGCTGATCCAGCTTAAAATTGCCCGTACTGTCGTCATGGGCGGTCGGTTTACCGCCACCTGGCCCATGGATATCATGGCAGGCAAAACAAAGGTTTTGGCAGAATGGAACATCAAAGAAAATATTGCTTCCTCTCAAACCGTATGCGATTTCTGGCCCGGAGAACTGGTCTTTTCCAGCTATGAGATCGGCCTTTGGTGCGTCAGCATGCGCGGATACGTTCACAAAGCCCCCAAGGCAGACCCTGTGCGTCGGGCCTATGAAGTACACCCGGCTAAGGAAATGGGCCGGGAAAGCTGGGACCATACCGCTGTATTGCAGGCAATTCGCCCAAATCACGGCTATTGGAATCTGCATGCTTATGGCCGCATCCGGGTAGATGACAGCGGTATCACCACCTGGCACCCCGAAGGAAACGGCAAGCACACCTATCTGCTCCCCGCGGCGGATTATGACAGCATCCGAAATACCATTGATTCCCTGGTCATTCCGAAGTGATACACAAATCCGCCCCTCTGCCGAGGGGCGGATCAGTTTTTTGTTGGCAATGATACATGATATTTTTACAGAAGTTTTACTTCTCCCAGTACGGTATTGGTGATATAGTTGCCCTTGAATTCCCGCAGCTTGGCCATGTGGGGTTGGGCGATGTGCGTCTGCTGATGCTGTTTGCTTTCCCACTGCTCGATAAGCAGAAGCTCATTGGTATCCCTTTCGGACAGATAGTAATCGTACCGGATGCAGCCGTCCTCTGCCCGGATGGCATCCAGAATTCCTGTGTCCTTCACCTTTTGGATAAACGCATCCCGCTTTTGAGGCAGACATTCAAATTTCACATAGATCGTATACATAGCGGATATCTCCTTATTCCTTCACAATTACCGAAATGCCATCGGGAATCGCAACAATTCTTGCACTATCCTTTTTCAAGATGGCTTTTGCTTTCAATAATGCCTCATCCATACTGCTTGCCGGAATCATATGCATATTTTCAATGGTTGCGGCATCCATTTCGGAAACATAGATGACCGTTGCTTTTTTCAGAACCCGCAGCAGTACCTGTGTTTGCCACTGATCGGGAACGGTCTGATTTTTTGACCTTGATAAAAACACAGCCATTGTTTTATCGATGTCTGCCTCGTCCGCTAACTGATGATAAAAGTGATCGCCGCCAATACCATCGTTGGAGCGAGCCAACATGATAATCACACCATCTTGCTTTACCGTAGCCTCGGCGGCGGTCATCCCTTTGACTGCCTGGTACACATTCTGGTCAAGGGGATATCCTCCGTTTGTGGAGATAACGATATCTTCCGGCACTGCACGCACTTCACAAAGCTTAGAAAGAAATGCTGTTCCTTCCTGGTGTGCCATTTCCACATCACCGGCCACAGCATAAATAACCTCTTTTTCCGCATTGAGAACCACGTTCACAATATAAGCAAGCTTTGCCTTTTTTGCCGCCCAAAGCATATCCGTATGGATCGGATTATTTTCCAATATACCTGTTCTGGCTTTGGAATTGTTGATGAATTCGCTGCAATGGTTTCCCAATACGGTTTCTCTTCCTGCAATGCCGGGCAGCACACTCTTCCTGCCACCGGAAAAACCCGCAAAAAAGTGCGGTTCAATAAAACCCTCAGCCACAAGCAGATCAGCGTCAATTGCCAGTTTATTGATCTCACAAGCACTGCCGGAAGGCAGCGTTCCGATATTTACAAGCTTTTCTTTTTCATCGCAATCGTGAATATAGATTTTTTCATGCTCCACGATGTCCTCACCGAATTTCAGGATCAGTTCATCCCTTGTTGTCCCTCTGTGGCATCCGGTCGCAACCAAGATTGTAATATCCGCTTTAGGATTGCCCTCCCTGATTTGTTTAAGCATAGACGGGATTATCAATTTACTGGGCACAGGACGGGTATGATCACTGGCAATGATAACAACCTTGTCCTTCCCCTTGGCAAGCTCATATAGTGGAGCACTGTTCACGGGATATTTCATTGCCTGCGCAATCAACTCGGACTCACCTGCCGCAGGAATATAACTGTTAATCGAGGATTCAAGAACGCCTGCTAAGTCCCTTTCATGAAAAGGATAAACTATTTTTCCGTTACCGTAGTGAAATGCTATCTCTCTCATTTTTCCGTCCCCTCCTTTGCGTCATTATTACATCTGAATATACACCGAAAAATAAAGTGTCTGAAAAGCGATTAGCTTGTCTGGGTAATATATTCATCCAACAAAATAGTTTGGAGCCTCTCAACCAATTCAGAGGCTTTTCCGCCCACTGCTTTTCCGTCGATTTGATCCGCAACCAGGCACAGAGCGCCTGCTGAGGAAACCAAGACTTCATCCGCATCCATCAACTGTTCCAGAAAATATGGTTCTTCCAAAACCGGAATGTTCAATTCCTTGCAGGCTTTTATGATATGCTTTCTGGCTATACCGGGCAGGATCAAATTGTCCGTAGGCGCGGTGATCAGCTTACCGTCTTTAATGATATGGACATTGCTGTGCGCGCACTCGGTGACTCTGCCGTTTCTATGGAATACAGATTCAAAGCAACCAGCTTCCTTAGCCCGCTGAGAGGCTATGACTGAAGGAATCAGATTCAGCGTTTTGATGTTACAGTGCAAAAAACGGGTATCCTCCATGGTGATTAACTGCACACGCTTTTTCAGATCCAGAATTTCTTTATGGAAAATATTGATCCAGACATTGGCCTTCATATCACCGGAAAAAGCATGGCCTCTGACAGCATCGCTTCCTCTTGTTGCCTGAAAATAAACGAAGTTCTCGCCGGTGTCCATCTTTTGAACCATTTTATTCAAAATGGTTTTCATTTCCTCTTTTTCATAGGGCAGCACGATCTCCAGAAGCTTTGCGCTGTTATAGAACCGGTCGATATGCTCGTCCAAAGAAAAAATCTTGTAATTACGGCTGTAGGTAGCATCGTATACGCCATCACCAAAGAAACAAACCCGGTCGCTCATAGGAATGGACATGTTTTCAATTTCATCAAAAACGCCATTGTAATATCCTAAATTATTCATATTACCGCTCCTTGATTCGTTAGGAAAATCTTTCCCGTTTTTTGAATCATTCTTTATATTTTTTCGTTTTTCTTCAGCATTTCGATCTTTTTATCGAACAGCCGCTGCCGCCATTTTTCAGCGGTTTCCAGGTCCTCCAGCATTTTTTGTGCGTCACTGATCTTTGCGGGGCCGCCGGTTTTCAAATCAAAGGGTATTTCCAAATAGCAGCTGTGGCACCATACATTTCGCCGCTGGAAAATTTTCCGCAGTTGCTCATACTCATCACCCGTGAAAACAGAGAACCTCTTTTCCTTTTCCACCTGCTTGATCTCACGCAGGATCCCCGTCAAGCCGTCCTTCTCTACTTCTTTTAATCCTTCGATGAGATTTTTATCAGAAATGGCTGCATAGATGCCTTCCAAATGGGATTCAATAAACTGATAATGCTCGATCAGGGTACTGTGAACGATTCTAAATTTCTCCAGTGTCATGTGGCTTCCCCCTCAAGTGGAATGTATCTTCATAATAGCATAAAAACACGGCGGATTCAATAGACAGGATCCGCCTTATTGCAAAGCAAAAAACACCCCGGTTCGTATCGAACCGGGGTATCAATGACAGATGTAGAAAAAGGAAAATTACTTAACCACCTTGACAAACACAAGGATGGAAAGAACCACACCGATCAGGGCGTAAAGGCCAACCAAAGAACCAACAAGGGAGAAAATGATGCCGATTACCGGGATTTTTGCCAACAGGCCGATGACAAAACCGCAGACCACATCGATCAGAACATAGATAATGAGAGAGATAATAAAGGCCTTAACATCGGTAGCCTTGAAAGCAGTGGGGAAAAATTTCTTAAGCATATCCATACTGACACATCCTCTATTTGTTATTCATTTTTGATACTATCCCCACCGGATATCCGGTGGGGATAGCTTATTGGAAAGGATTAGCCCTTGATAGCGGCCTGAGCGGCAGCCAGACGGGCGATAGGCACACGGAAGGGGCTGCAGGACACATAGTCCAGGCCGATCTTGTGGCAGAACTCGACGGACATGGGGTCGCCGCCGTGCTCGCCGCAGATACCGTAGTGCAGATTCTTGCCGGTAGCCTTTGCCTTGGAGACAGCCATCTCCATCAGCATGCCAACACCGGTCTGATCCAGCTTAGCAAAGGGATCGTTCTCG
>JAZRKL010000059.1:0-24217 GCA_045646265.1 Faecousia sp. | reverse complement strand
GATAGGCTGGAGATTCTTCGGCCTAAAGGCCTCAGAATGACAGACATGGAACGACACCGAGCGGGTTAGGGAAGTATCGAAAAGTACTGCACTATGCACGCATTGGCTGCGGGCACTGCCCGCATAAACGATCATTTAGCGTATAAACGCAATGCAGGTGCGTACATTGTACGCACCTGCATATATTTTAGTCTTGCTTGGGAATATTCTTCATCGTCAAGCCGATACGGTGGCGCTTTTCGTCCACCTCCAGAACAGCAACCTTTACCACATCTCCCACTTTCACCGCTTCACTGGGGTGACGCAGACGGCGGTTTGCAACTTGAGAAATGTGTACCAAGCCGTCCTGGTGAACACCGATGTCCACAAACACACCGAAATCGATGACATTGCGAACGGTGCCGGTCAGTACCATACCCGGCTTCAGATCCTTCATTTCCAGCACGTCCTTACGCAGGATGGGAGCGGGCAGCTCGTCACGGGGGTCACGGCCCGGCTTTAACAGTTCCTTTGCGATATCCTGCAAAGTCGGCTCGCCTACACCGCACTGCTGTGCCAGATTGGCGATACCCAGCTCATCAATCCGCTGCGGCAGGTCAGCAAGCTTACCGGGGATATCCTTCTTGTCATATCCGCAAAGCTTCAATAGCTGGTAAGCAGCATCATAGGATTCCGGATGCACACCGGTGTTGTCGAGAATCTCCTTGCTTTCCGGGACCCGCAGGAAGCCGGCGCACTGCTGGAATGCCTTGGGACCCAGCTTGGGCACTTTTTTCACCTGGGCACGGGAAGTAAAGGCACCGTTTTCTTCCCGATAGGCAACGATATTCTTCGCAGTAGCAGCGGTCAAGCCGGAAACCTGCTTGAGTAAGCTCTGGGATGCGGTATTCAGATCCACACCGACAGCGTTAACGCAATCCTCCACCACACCGCCCAAAGCAGCATCCAGTTCCTTCTGGGGGCAGTCATGCTGATACTGACCGACACCGATAGCCTTGGGGTCGATCTTCACAAGCTCTGCCAGGGGATCCTGCAAGCGGCGGGCAATGGACACCGCGCTGCGCAGATTCACATCAAATTCCGGAAATTCCTCTGCCGCCAGCGGAGATGCGGAATAGACGGAAGCACCGGCTTCATTGACGATGGCATAGCTGGCATCCGGGAAGTTTTTCAGCAGCTCCACAGTCATGGCCTCGGTCTCTCTGGAAGCGGTACCGTTGCCGATGGCAATATGCCTGACACCGTGACGGCGCATCATACGGCCAAGAATTTCAATGGCTTCTTCCTTTTTGCGCTGGCTGAAGGTAGGATAGACCACATTGGTATCCAGCACCTTTCCGGTACCGTCTACGATGGCCACCTTGCAGCCGTTGCGGTAGCCGGGATCCAGACCCATGGTCACAAAGCCCTTAACAGGGGGCTGCATCAGCAGCGGCTTCAGATGCAGGGCAAAATTATGGATGGCGCCCTGGCTGGCCATGTCGGTCAGATCGTTTCTGGCTTCCCGCTGAACAGAAGGCAGGATCAGCCGGTCATAAGCATCCTCTGCCGCCGCACGGACAAACGCGGACACATGCATGCCGGGTTTCAGCGCATGACGGCACACCAGTGCAGCGCCCTCGTTTCCGGGCAGAGCAATGGTGATCTTTAAAAATTCTTCCTTTTCACCACGGTTCAGTGCCAAAACCTGATGGCCCTGCAAACGGGAAATGGGGCAGGAAAAATCGTAATACAGCCGATAGACACTGTCGTTTTCCGGATCGGCAGCCTTGGAGGTCAGCACCGCACGGCGGTTCATCAGTTCCCGCAGACTCTTGCGGATGGCAGGATCATCGGAAAGATCCTCCGCAATGATGTCCGAAGCACCTGCCAGTGCGTCTTCAACGGTCTCAACGCCCAGTTCCGGGTTTACATAATTTTCTGCCAACACCGCGGGGTCGCTGCCATCCTGAGCAAAGATCGCCTGTGCCAAAGGCTCCAGACCCTTTTCTCTTGCCACAGAGCCACGGGTACGGCGCTTCTGCTTATAGGGACGGTACAGGTCTTCCACCTCTGCCTGTGTAGCGGCAGCGTCGATGGCAGCAGCCAATTCCTCTGTCATCTTGCCCTGTGCTTCAATGGCGGACTTCACTTCATCCCGGCGGGTCTGTAGATTGCGCAGATAGGTCAAACGGGTTTCCAAAGTGCGCAGAGCCGTATCATCCATAGCACCATGCATTTCTTTACGGTAACGGGCAATAAAGGGAATGGTATTTCCCTCATCCATCAGCGTGATAACATTTTCAATATATTCCAGTTTCCGGCCCAGTTCATCGGCCAGAATTTCAGCTATCGTTCTCATAAAGCGCTCCTTTCAAATAACCGGTAGGTATCATACCACAAAATGGAAAAAAAGAAAAGTGTCTTTTGCGCAGCCGTCCGCCATTACTCCGATAATTGATCGTTTAGCGGCGAGCCGCCGCTCCCTTTTCGCACCAAGACCTTTGCGAATCGTTACTTCCCTGCCCCACCCGGTTCGTTACTGCTATTGTAAATGATCGTTTATCTTACCAGCTACCACCGCACCTGTCATCCTGAGCGACCGAAGGGAGTCGAAGGATCTTCGCACCGAAACACTGCTAAGCACTACGAAAATGCGTAGATTCTTCGACTTCGGGCTTCGCCCTCCGCTCAGAATGACATGCGTTTTAGGTTTCTGCTCAGATAAACGATCATTTAGCGCAGTAACTTCCAAAGCACCGTGTCATTGCGAGGAGCGCAGCGACGTGGCAATCCCCATAGTTTTCCGGAATCTTTTGGGGATTGCCACGACCAGTGTGCGCACTGGTCTCGCAATGACGTGCGTTTTAGGTTTCTGCTCAAATAAACGATCAAAACCGGGGTGCGGAAACTCGCACCCCGGGAAATTATTTCCTCTTGTAATAATTCGTTTCCAGAATCATATTGTTGATCCGCACGAAGTCATTGACATAAGCCGCCATTGTTTCCATTCTGATTGGATCCGCTGTCTTACCTTCCTGCAGAATAAAGACATCCTCCGTTGCGGCAGAATAAGCCACACCGTCGCACACCCAGCTTCCGTCAGGGAACAGGGCGTAACCCTCATACCGGTCATCAAAGGCATCCTGTCCAATATAATCATAAGGAGGATCCACACCCAACAGATTCATCACCGTCGGCAGCAGATCTGCCGTGTTCAGCGTCTTTTCCACTTCCAGATCCGGGCCATCAGCGCTCCAAATGAAGCAAGGTGTCTTTTCTAAAAGCAGGAGATCCTCAACACCGGATTTCTCCAGCATCAGCTCCACATTTTTGAAACCGTAGGCATAATGATCCGTATAGGCCACGATCACCGTATTTTCCAGTTCGCCCTTGGCTTCCAGCTCCTGCAGAAGTCTTGCGAACATGTCATCCACCAGTTTTGCCTTTACATACAGGCAATCCAGCTCTTCATCGCCGGTCATGCCTTTGAATTCCGGATACTGCTTCAGTGCGTAGTGACTCAGCACCTCATTATACTTGTAGCTCAGATGGGCGCTGCGGGTGATGATAAAATTCAGCTTCGGGCCATCCCGGAAGAAATCACCGGCTATTTCCGCATGATCGAACAGGAACTGATCGTTATACAGATCCTGCTTATTTTCGTCAAAGTCATCATAGGACACATAATCCTCATAACCCATGGCGGGCGAGAACACACCGCGGCTGTAAAAATCCGGATCGTTGTAGTGATAGACCTTGGCGCTGTAACCCTCGGATCGCAGCACATTGGCAAGGGATTGGCGGTAGTCATTGGTGATATAGTCAAAGGCATAGCCGCCGCTGGTGGTCAGGAAAGAGCCGGTATTGCCGCAGAACTCCGAATTAAAGGTCCGGACGCCGCCGTAGCCGGGGGTATAGAAATTGGTAAAGTTGATGCCCTCGTCCATAAGACGGTTGATGGTTGGTGTATGCTCTCCCAGAGCAAAATCATCCATGGATTCCATCAGCACCAGAATCACATTCTTGCCGGCAAACAGGCCGGTCATGGCATTCTCCTGCCGCTCTCCCCGGGCATTAAAATAGGCTTTGATCTCCTGCTGGGCCGCAGCCTGTGCTCTGGCATAGCCGGGCATACTGGGGTAAATATAGTCCCGGTACACATCCTTGACGGCTGTTTGATAAATGCCGCAGACCCGGTACAGCCTGTGGGTATTGAACATATTGTCGTAGGCAGCCTCGGCAGATTGGGCACGGCCGTAATCGGAGCCTGCGTACTGGATCTGCCGGTCATGCTGGAATACCGCTTCCGGCAGCAGCACCGCGCCGCATATGCACACCGCGCAGACCAGACCGCTCACCGTATAATTCTGCCACAGGTTTTTCCGTTTGGGATAGCGCCACACCAGTATCACACCCAGCGCAATCAACCCTAACAGAAACAGCCACCATCCAATAGGGTACTGGAGCAGCACGTTGAAAAATTCCGAGCCCTCAGAAGCATAGCGGAATTCCGATACCCACAGCATCTGGCTGAACATAATATAGTATCCGGTTTCCGCCGCGGTATAGCCCAGAAACACAAAGTACAGCACACCAAAGACGATCCGGCTGACATTGCGCGGCAGTACACAGGTCAACCCCGTCAGAATACCTGCCCACAGCAGGCCAAAGGCCAGCGGCCACCAGTCCGGCTCCTCTGTGCGCAAAAACAAAAATGCAAATACTTCTATCAAAAAGAAGGCTGCAGGGATGACCCAAAGGGGCATTGCCCAGACTTTGCGAGGCTTTTCCTTTAAATACCGGTGCTTCTTCCCCATACGGGCGCACGCTCCTTTACCTGACATCTTGGCATTGATTATATCATAGAATTGTGACGAAAATATAAATAGTTCTGTCGATGTTTCTTAAGTTTTTCTTATTTGTGGAGAAATTATAGCATCCGCCACAGGCAAACGCAATCTTTCTTTTTTGTTTTTTTAGAAAAAGTGCCTAAAACAGAATATTTCCTCTTGTAAATTCCGCCGGATTAGCGTATACTTTTCATATTATCCAAAAGCAAGAGAGGTAACGTATCATGGAACTGATTTCTGTTCGTGAGCTTTTTAAGAACACCGCTGCTTATGCCGGTAAGGAAGTGGAAATCGGTGGTTGGGTTCGTAACCGCCGTCCCAGCAAGCAGTTCGGTTTTATCGTTCTGAACGACGGTACTTATTTTACCCCCGTTCAGGTCGTCTATAACGACTCTCTGGAGAATTTCCAGGAGATCTCCAAGATCAATATCGGCGCCGCACTGATTGTCAAGGGTGTGGTGGAGTTGACTCCCGACAGCAAGCAGCCTTTTGAGATCCAGGCCAGCACTGTCACCGTGGAAGGTCCCTCCACCGGCGACTTCCCCCTGCAGCCCAAGCGCCACACCATGGAATTTTTGCGCACCATCACCCATCTGCGTCCCAGAACCAATACCTTCCAGGCCGTGTTCCGTGTACGCTCCCTGGCTGCCATGGCGATCCACCAGTTCTTCCAGGACCGGGACTTCGTGTATGTGCATACACCCCTGATCACCGGCTCTGACTGCGAGGGCGCTGGTGAAATGTTCCAGGTCACCACACTGGATCTGAACAACATCCCCAAGACCGAAGACGGCAAGGTAGATTTCTCCCAGGACTTCTACGGCAAGCCCACCAACCTGACCGTTTCCGGCCAGCTCAACGGTGAGACCTTCGCCATGGCTTTCCGCAACATCTACACCTTCGGCCCCACCTTCCGTGCTGAAAACTCCAACACTACCCGCCATGCCGCAGAGTTCTGGATGATCGAGCCGGAGATGGCCTTCGCCGATCTGGACGATCTGCTGCGGGTGGAGGAAGATATGCTGAAGTATATCATCTCCTATGTTCTGGAGCACGCTCCCGAGGAAATGGCTTTCTTCAACCAGTTCATGGATAAGGGTCTGCTGGACCGTCTGAACAATATCCTCAACAACGACTTCGGCCGTATCACCTACACCGATGCCGTTGCCCTGCTGGAACAGCACAACGACCAGTTCGAATATCCCGTCAGCTGGGGCTGCGACCTGCAGACCGAGCACGAGCGCTATCTGACCGGGGTTATCTTCAAGAAACCTGTCTTTGTTACCGACTATCCCAAGGATATCAAGGCCTTCTATATGAAGCTGAACCCCGACGGAAAGACCGTTGCCGCTGTTGACTGTCTGGTTCCCGGTGTCGGCGAGATCACCGGCGGCAGCCAGCGTGAGGACAACTACGAGATTCTGAAGGCCCGCATTGAAGAGCTGGGCATGAACCCCGAGGACTACGGCTTCTACATGGATCTGCGCAAGTACGGCTCCTGCCGTCATGCCGGCTTCGGCCTTGGCTTCGAGCGCTGTGTCATGTACCTGACCGGTATCGGTAACATCCGCGACGCCATCCCCTTCCCCAGAACCGTTGGCAACTGCGAGCTGTAAAATTTCAAGACCTGCACCAACCGGTGCAGGTCTTTTTTGCCCATACATATACCAATAAATGATCGTTTAGCGGCGAGCCGCCGCTCCCTTTTCGCACCAAGACCTTTGCGAATCGTTACTTCCCTGCCCCACCCGGTTCGTTACTGCTATTGTAAATGATCGTTTACACGCGCATCTATCGTTGCGCAATTCAAAATTAAGGTGTCGGCTTCGCCGACTATTTAAATCATTTGCGTCAGCAAATACCACAATTTTGCATTATGCATTTTGCATTTTGCATTCGGCCTTTAGGCCGCTAAACGATCATTTACATCAATATAGTATTTGTATCCCAGTATAATCATTTCGTGGTTATATTTCTGAATTTTTCCGGCCATAATTCCTTAGCTGCAGCACATGCTATGGAAAAGGGGGCCGTATGATGCGATTGATCCAATATCTGCTGATCCTGCTGACAGCATTTCTCGGCCCTAATTACAATGCGACACCTGCTCCGGGAACAAACCGGGTAGTAACACAGATCGAAGTAACCGTGGTTCGAAATGATGAAACAACCAACCACCTCTATACCGACGATCAGCAGATGGAAGCCATCCTCACCTACCTGCGTATGACGCTGCCCAGAGGGGCCATGCAATACGAGCCGGACTCCTTCCGCGCCGACAGCTATACCTTTACGGTATATTTTTCCGATGGCAGTCAAACTATCTACCGGCAGATCTACCATGATTTTCTCCAGAAAAACACAGGCCGCTGGCAAAGGATCGACCCAAAGGCCGGCTTGCTTTTTCCCCCGCTCTGATATATACTATATTATAGAAGGGGCGGTGCGCTATGAAATTCTGGAATCATCTTAAAACCATTACCCATCACAAGTGGCTTGTCATGAACGGTTGCTTCAAGGTTGGTCTGATCTGGCAGGGTCTGACCCACGATCTTTCCAAATACTCCCCTACCGAATTCCTGGTGGGAGCAAAATACTATCAGGGAACCCGCAGTCCCAATGCCGCCGAGCGTGAAGAGAAGGGTTACAGCGTGGCCTGGATGCACCACAAGGGCCGCAACCGCCACCACTATGAATACTGGACCGACATGAGCCGCCAGACCCGGGTATACGAATCCGTCCCCATGCCCAGAAAATATCTGGTAGAAATGGTCATGGACCGGATCGCCGCCTGCAAGACCTACCAGGGCAAAAACTATACCGATGCCTCCGCACTGATCTACTTTGACAAGAGCGCTGACAAGAAACTGATGCACGAAGATACCCGGCAGCAGCTTGGCTATATTCTGACCATGCTCCGTGATCATGGTCAGGAGGAAACCTTCCGGTATCTGCGGCACTCCGTTTTAAAGGGCAAGCCCTTCCCTTGGGAAGAATAAATTCCTGTGCATAATTTCCCCGGCAAGTGGGCAATCTATGTCCGGGGAAAAAAGAAAAAAATCTGCAAAATCAGGAAAAAACTTCTTGACTTTTTGCTTCCGGTGCGTATAATAATATCCGTGCCTAGCATATAGAGGATTTGTGTAACGGTAGCACACCGGACTCTGACTCCGTTTGCGGGGGTTCGAATCCCTCATCCTCTGCCAAAAAATCACCAACCACATTCGTGGTTGGTGATTTTTTATTGCAGAGGTGAGGGATTCGAACCGATCTAAATGCAACTGTCCGGTGGTCGCGTTGCCCTGCGCTGCCACTGGCAGAACAAGCAGGGCATAAGCGGGTGCAGCGGTCGGCGAGGGACGAAGGCGGTTTATCGCCGAGGACATTCGCCGGGCACCGCAAACGGATATGTTGCTGCCACCAGTGCAAACACTGGTGGCTACAATTATTTTTGCCCAAAGGGCAAAAATGCATATCGAATCCCTCATCCTCTGCATCCTTACATACATTACTGTTTGCTTCGTCATTGCAATCCCCCAGTCACGCTGAACGCGTGACAGCCCCCTTTACAAGGGGGTCTTTTTCTCATCCTCTGTCCCCGATCTCCGGCAGCAGTTCCAATCTCGTCATGTACTCCAATAATGCTTTGCTGAGATATGCCTTTGATGCAAAGGCATCTTCCCTTGGAATACCTTCCATGTAGTTTTCACAAGCCTTTGCATCCGGCAGCTTTCGTCTTACCCGGGGATAGGTGCAGTGCCCACAGTGTACACAGAATATCTTCTTACCGTCCAGCGCATAATGCTGTATGTAATATTGGCAGTTTTTACATTGTTGTTCCTCCATGACACACCTCCGTTTTTAACATATTTTACTCAATCTTTGAGTATTTGTCAATACTCAAATGCTGAGTATGTTAAGATAGGGTATCAAATTTTTATGGAGGCTGTAATGGATTATCGGGAGCGTCTTCGCAATATTAGAGAAGATCGTAATTTAACACAGGCTGAAATTGGAAAACTATTGAACAAAAGTCAGCAAGGTTATAACCACATTGAAATAGGCCGTGCCGAGCTTAAGATTGAAGATCTTGCAACACTATGTCGCTTTTATGATCTTTCAGCAGACTATATCATCGGTCTTGTCAGCAAACCCACATCTTTCAAACAAAAATAAGCGGGCGATTCATGAATCGCCCCTACGAAGATAAACTTCTCTCTATAATATCAACGAGGTGAACACCATGAGAGATAATCATTTATGGAACAAAGCCAAAGAAGTCCAAATTCAGACATCGGCGGATATTGTCGGTGGTTTTGATGTCGGTTTTGACAGCAAGATCCCGGAAGCAACAAAAGACATACTGATGCATTTTGTGTACTGGGTCGAGGATCATTTTCACATGCCCGTAACCTTGTGGGTGGACTTTAAATACAACCATTATCTGATCGACCGGAAAGGCAAACGGGTCGGATACAGATTCTACTGGGTGGATTTTGCGTCGTACCCTGTGTTTAACAACCCGGACGATATTCCCGTTATCGAATTGCCCGTCAGAACTGAACATTGGACCGTTGAGGAAATTCTGCAATCTTTTATTGAAGCCATTTCTCAATACTTTGCCTGGCTCACAAACACACTGACAGATGATACCGAGCCGGATGCCGCAGAAGTCGAAGAAATACTGCAGGAATATTTGCACACACAAGACAGCAACCTATAAAAAGGCCCTGGCAGCCATTGGCTGCCAGGGTTCTGTTTATCACTTTTCCTTCACCGCGAAGATGGCAACCAGCGATGTTACCAGTAACAGATAGGGGTAGAACAAATATTGCATAATCTCAAAGGCAGAGATGGCACAGCCCATGCCCGCTGCCGCGGAAATCGCCACCAGCATCTGGGCGCCGTAAGGGATCACGCCCTGGAAGATACAGGAGAAGGTATCCAGCAGACAGGCAGTCCGCTTGCCGCTGATGCCGTATTCCTGGCTCATTTCCCTGGCGATGGGGTTGGCAATGACGATGGCCACGGTATTGTTGGCGGTTGCGATATCCATAGCGCCTACCAGCAGACCCATGCCCAACTGGCCGCCCCTTCTTCCTTTAAATACCTTCCGGATCCCGTAAAGCAGTGCGTCAAAGCCACCGTAGACCTTAATAAGCTGGCACAGTGCCGCTACCAGAACCGCCACCATGCTGGTCTCAAACATACCGGCAGCACCGGTTCCCATGCTGGCAAGCAGCTCCGTTGCCGCCATCTGGCCGGTGCAAAGCATGATCACGCCGCCGGAAACGATGCCCGCCAGCAGTACCACAAACACATTGATACCCGCAATACCGCCAATCATAACGATCAGATAGGGTAAGATCTGCAGCAGGTTATAGTCTTTGGAGAAGGAAGCAGTATCATTTTCCATTCGGGTACACAGCAAAACCAGCACCAGTGTAGCGACAGCAGCAGGCAGGGCGATCCAGAAATTGCCCCGGAATTTATCCTTCATGGCGCAGCCCTGTCCGTTGCAGGCAGCGATGGTGGTATCGGAAATAAAGGACAGGTTGTCACCGAACATGGCACCACCCACCACGCTGCCGATACACAGCGCCAAAGAAAACCCGGCAGTCTGGGCCACCTCCACCGCAATGGGGGTCAGCAGCGTAATGGTACCCACCGAAGTACCCATGGCAGTGGACACGAAGCAGGCGACGATAAAGATCACAGCCACCGCATAGCGGGCCGGGATCAGATCCAGCATAAAGTAGGCAACGCTCTGAGCGCTGCTTCGTCCAACCACGCCTACAAAGGCACCGGCAACCATAAAGATCAGCAGCATGGTAATGATATTCTTATCACCAACACCCTGGCCCATAACCTCCAGCTTCTTTTCAAAGGGCAGCGCCCGGTTCTGCAGGCAGGCGGCCAGAATGGCGATCAGAAAAGCTATGACAATGGGAACATTATAAAAACCCATTGGGATGTGCAGGCCGTATTCAAACAGCAATCCCAACCCCAGATAGATCGCAAGAAACACACCGATTGGCAGTAATGCAATGGGATTTCCTTTTTTCACGGTTCTTCCTCCAAAATACGCAAATTCCAGACAAATTTACCATGCCCGACAGCCATTGTCAAGAAAGAACTGCCATTGCCATTGGTCTTCATTTGTGGTATAATTGCTGTATCAAAATAAAGTGAGGAAACCCATGAATAAGAAGCTTCGTTATATCACGGAAACCGCCATTATGCTGGCGCTGTTGGTTACATTACAGGCGCTGACCAAAGGCTTTGGTCAGTTAGTCACCGGTTCCTGCGTCAATGCGGTGCTGGCCGTATCGGCTTTGGTTGGCGGTCTTGGCTGCGGTATCACCGTGGCGCTGCTGTCACCGGTGCTGGCCTACCTGTTGGGCATTGCCCCGGTGATCGTCACCGTTCCTGTTATCATGGCAGGAAATACCGTGTATGTGATTCTATTGTGGCTGCTGTGCCGCCGGACAGACAGGCGGCTTTGGAAGCAGCTCGTTGGCTGGCTGGTTGCCGCTGCCGCCAAATTCGCCCTTTTGTACCTGTTGGTGACCAAGGTGGTCTGCGGTGTCCTGGCATCCGAGCTGCTGGCTACGGGTGTCATGAAGCAGCCCATGCTGAAAGCGCTGCCAGTGACCTTTAGCTGGCCCCAGCTTTTCACCGCCCTGATCGGCGGCGGTATCGCTCTGCTGATCGTACCGGTTCTGCGTAAAGCGCTTCACAAATAATCCGAAAGGGGGGCAATCCTATGACCCACGAAACCTATACCCGGCTGGTTCCGGGTGCAGACAGCGCCGTGCTGTTCATTCACGGCATTCTGGGAACGCCCAATCACTTTGCTGACTATGTTTCCCTGGTGCCGGAAAGCATGTCAGTAGTGAATCTGCTGCTGGACGGCCACGGAGCCGGTGTGCGGGAATTCTCCCGCACCTCTATGGATGCCTGGGAAGCGCAGGTGGAATGTACTGTGGATTCTCTTTTGTCCACCCACAAAAAGCTCTACATTGCCGCCCATTCTTTAGGCACACTTCTCGCCATTGGAGCAGCGGTCAAAAAGCCTGTTTCCGGCTTGTTTCTTTTGGCTGTTCCCATTCGTCTGGGTCTGAAGGGTCGGGTATTTGCCACCTGCTTCAAGGTCTGGCGGGGCCGTGTCCGGGATACGGATGTATATACCGCCGCCGCCCAAAACTGCTGCGGCGTGGAGCAAAGCAAAAATCTTCTTTTGTACTTAGGCTGGATCCCCCGGTTCTGGGAGCTGCTGGTAAAGATCCGTGAAACCCAAAAGCTCCTGCCCGGCTTGGCCGTAACAGGAGCGGCATACCAATCCCAAAAGGATGAGCTGGTCAGCACCGCTTCCATTCCCTATTTGCGCGCCAACAGCGCCTTGCAGGTCACCTGTCTTAATAATTCCACCCACTACTATTACGAACCCAAGGACCTTGCGTTCTTACAGCAGGAATTTATCAATTTTCTTTCATAACAATACACGTAGCAGCTATTGGTGTTGTCTTTGGCACAGCCAATACACATGACAGCAGCCGCACTGTTCTATCCGTTCCTGTTATGTTTTTGTTGCCATTACGGGTGAAATATGATATAATTCCAAACCGTAAGATCAAAAAAACAAAACTCACATGGAGGTATCTACCGTGAAAAAAGCGATCTCAATCTTTTTGATTCTGACCTTAGCCGTCTGTATCTTCGCAGGCTGCGCAGGCACCCCCGTGATCTACTACAGTGATTGCACCTGTCCCACCGGTGCTCACACCGCAACTCCCGAGTACACTCCCACCGAAGGTGCTCTCAAAACCGGTCTGGCTGTCGTTACCGGCGTTGGCAAGAGTGAAAATGCCAAGGTTGCCGACTACGATGTGACCATCGTTGCCGTGACCGTGGACGATAACGGTGTCATCCAGGACTGCATCATCGACAGTGTGGGTGCCAAGGTGGAATTTGATGATAATGGCGTTATCACTTCCGACCTGACCGCCGAGATTCTGACCAAGAACGAGCTGGGCGACAGCTACGGCATGAAGACCTACGGCGGTGCCAAGTACGAATGGTACGAGCAGGCTGCCGCACTGGCAAACTATGCCAAGGGCAAGACCGTTGCCGAGCTGAAGAAGGGTGCTGTCAACGAAGCCGGCAAGGCTGCGGATGCAGATCTGGCTTCCACCGCCACCATTTACCTGGGCGGCTATGTAGCTGCCATTGAAAAGGCCGTGGCAAACGCAAAGCATCTGGGCGCACAGGCCGGTGACGAGCTGAAGCTGGCTGTAATCAACGGTGTTGGCAGCAGCGCTTCCGCCACCGCTGAGAAGGCAGGCACCGCACAACTGGATTGCGATGTGGTTGCTCTGACCCGGAAGGATGGCAAGATCACCAGCTGCTGCATTGACTCTGTACAAGCAAAGGTCAGCTTTGACAGCAAGGGCGTCATCTCCACCGATCTGACCGCTGCTGTCGCCACCAAGAACGAACTGGGCGAAAACTACGGCATGAAGGCCTGGGGCGGCGCTAAGTATGAATGGAACGAGCAGGCTGCTTCCTTTGCCGCTTATGTCACCGGCAAGACCGCCGCTGAAGTTTCCGGCATCGCCGTTACCGAAGGCAAGCCCTCCGGCGCAGATCTGGCTTCCTCTGTCACCATCGCCATCGGCGGCTTCCAGGCGCTGATCGCCAAGGCCATGCAGTAATGAAGCGATTGCTTTGTCTGTTCCTTGCCGTCTGCCTGCTGTTTTCCGGCTGCAGCGTAAAACCGGAGCAGAAGAAATATAATGCTACTTATCTGACCCTTTTTGATACCGTCACCACCGTTGTGGGGTTTGCGGAAAGTGAAGAAGCCTTTTCTGCCCAGGCTCAAAAGATCCACGACGAGCTGCTTGTATATCATCAGCTCTTCGATATCTATAACGACTACGACGGTATCAACAATTTAAAGACCGTCAACGACAATGCCGGTATCGCCCCGGTTCAGGTGGATGAAAAGATCATTCTGCTGCTGAAAGGCTGCAAAAGCTACTACGACTTCACCGGCGGGAAGGTCAATGTGGCTATGGGCAGTGTGTTGCAACTGTGGCACGAGGCCCGCAACGACGGCATCAATGATCCAGCCAATGCCTATCTTCCGGACGAAGCCGCCCTTGCAGAGGCCGCAAAGCATACCGATCCCAACAATATCATCATTGACGAAGCAGCATCCACCGTCTATCTGGCGGATCCTTTGATGCGTCTGGATGTTGGTGCCATTGCCAAAGGCTGGGCCGCGGAAGAAGTAGCGGAAGCAGCGCCTTCCGGTCTTTTGATCAGCGTCGGCGGCAACGTCTGCGCCACAGGCCCCAAGGACGCATCCGGTACCCCCTGGGTCATCGGTATTGAAAATCCCAATGGCGGTGAGTATTTGCACACCATCTATGTCAGCACCGGCAGCGTGGTCACCAGCGGCGACTATCAGCGGGCCTATGCGGTGGATGGCAAGGTTTACCACCATATCATTGATCCTGTGACCCTGTTTCCCTCCGCTTACTGGCGGTCGGTAACCATTGTCTGTCTCCACTCCACTCTGGCCGATGCCCTTTCCACCGCATTGTTCCTGCTACCTTTGGAGGAAGGACAGGCGCTGTTGGAAAAAGCAGCATCCATGGGTGGCGCTGAGGCCATGTGGGTCGATGCCGACGGCAATATCTATTACAGCAAAAACTTCAAATCCCTAATTCGAACATAAATGAGGTGAAAGACCAATGAAACATCTGTTTTTTGGCGGTATCCACCCCAAATACAATAAGGAGATGTCCATCAAAAATGAACATCTGCTGACGATCACCCCCAAGCAGGTGGTGATCCCCATGCTGCAGCACATCGGCGCGCCCTGTACGCCCATGGTGCAGGTGGGTGAACACGTCCTGCGTGGCCAGAAGATCGGTGACGGCGAGGGTCTGTGCGTTCCCGTACACGCATCCGTATCCGGCACTGTGGTCGCGGTGGAACCCCGGCCCCACACCAGCGGCCGCATGATCCCCGCAGTGGTCATTGAAAACGATTACCAGGACACCCCTGTGCAGGTAACCGGCCTTACACAGCCTCTGGAACAGCTGGACATTGACGAAGTGCTCCACAAGATTCGGGAAGCCGGTATCGTGGGCATGGGCGGCGCTGCCTTCCCGGGCAATGTCAAGGCCCTGTCCGCCATGGGCAATGTGGACACTTTGATCGCCAACGCCTGTGAGTGTGAGCCTTACATCACTGCCGACGACTCTCTGCTGCGTACCACCCCCAAGCAAGTGCTGGAAGGTATGGAGATTCTGCGGCAGGTGCTGAAGCCCAGCCGCACTGTTCTGGCGGTGGAAGACAACAAAGCCGCTGCCATTGAAAAGATCCGCGGTATGCTGAAGGATTATCCTGGCATCGGTCTGGCTGTTCTGCCCACCCGCTACCCCCAGGGTGCGGAAAAGCAGCTGATTCAGGCACTGACCGGTCGGGAAGTAGAGCCGGGCAAGCTGCCTGTATCGGTTGGCTGCGCTGTGTTCAATGTTTCTACTTACGCGGCTATTTACCGTGCTGTCCGTCACGGCTTCCCGGTGACACAGCGAATCGTCACCGTTTCCGGCGAAGCTATTGCTGAGCCGCAAAACTTTGTGGTGCGCATCGGCACGCCCTTCCGGGATCTGATTGATGTAGCCGGCGGTCTGCACGACAAGACCGAGCGTGTCATCAGCGGCGGCCCCATGATGGGCTTCGCCCAGAGTGACCTGCAGGTGCCTGTGGTTAAGGCTACCAACTCCATTTTGTGCCTGCTAAAGGACCAGAACGGCGCTGCCGAGAACCCCGTATGTCTGCGCTGCGGCAAGTGCGTCAGTGTATGTCCCATGCGTCTGCAACCGCTTTATATGTACCGCTTTGTAAACGCTGCCCGTACCGATGAATTGGAACGGCTGCATCTGCCCGATTGCATGGAATGCGGAAGCTGCGCGTTCACCTGTCCCGGCAAGCTGCCCTTGGTAGAGCGGTTCCGTAAGGGCAAACAAATGTTAAGGGAGGCGAAGTCGAAATGAAATTAACCGTTGCTTCTTCTCCCCATATCCGGGGTAATTTCCGCACAAGACGCATTATGCTGGATGTGGTGCTGGCGCTGCTGCCCGCGCTGATCGTTGGCACCTGTGTGCTGGGCATCCGCTCCTTACTGGTGGCGCTGGTGTGCATCGGCGGTGCCATCGCTTCCGAGTATTTCTACAGCCTGCTGACCAAGACCCGCCAAACCGTGGTGGACGGTTCTGCCATGGTCACCGGCCTGCTGCTGGCTATGACCCTGCCTGCTTCCGTTCCTCTTTGGCTGGCTGCTGTGGGCAGTGTGTTCGCGATCATCATCGTTAAGGTTCTTTGCGGTGGTCTGGGGCAGAACATTTTCAACCCCGCTTTGGCTGCCCGTGCCTTTATGATGCTGATATACCCTGTGGGTCTGACCCGTTATTTTGCCATCGGTGTGGACGGTGTCACCGCCGCCACTCCCCTGCACCACATGGTCATGCCCGCTCTGCCGGAGGAAAGCCTGCTGGATATGTTCCTGGGCAACTGCCCCGGCTCCATCGGTGAGATTTCCGCACTGGCACTGCTGCTGGGCGGCGCGTATCTGGTGTACCGCAAAGTCATCTCCGTCCGCATCCCCGCAGCCTATCTGGGCACGGTAGCGGTGCTGACTCTTGTATTTGCCAAGACCGGCTCCCCCTTCAGCTGGATGCTCTACAGCCTGCTCAGCGGCGGTGTGATGCTGGGCGCCATCTTCATGGCTACCGACTATGCCACTTCCCCGGCTACCCCCGTGGGTCAAGTGGTTTACGGCATCGGCTGCGGTGTGCTGACCGTGGTCTTCCGTTACTTTGGCCTGTTCCCCGAGGGCGTTACCTATGCGATTTTGCTGATGAACGCTCTGGTTTGGGTCATTGACTACTACACCCCCATCCGCCGTTTCGGCACCAAAAAGGGAGGTGCGGCAAAATGAAAAAACTGATCGTATTCATTCTGGTTGCCGCTCTGGTTCTGTTCGGCACTTCCTTTGCTTTGCAGGGCGCTGCCGCAAAGAAGGCACAGGCGGAGCACCTGTGGCTGATGCAGACCTTGCTGCCGGAGAGCAAAGAATTTACCAAAGAAGCCTATGACGGTGAGGATGCCAATATCCGCTCCGTCCACAAGGCAGAAAACGGCTTTGTCATTGAAACCGTCACCCGTGGTTATGCCGATGATATCACCATGTTCATCGGTGTCAATAACAATGGCAAGGTCACCGGTTTGGTGGTCTATGATGCCCATGAGACCTTTGGTCTGGGCAACGAGGCACTGACCGACCACGTATTCCTTTCTCAATTTTTGAACAGCGCAGGCACTTTTGCTGTAGCAACCAGCGGTGCGGACGCTTTCAGCGGCGCTACCGGTGAAGCGGAAGCTTCCGGTGATACCGTTGATGTGGATGCCATTACCGGCGCTACCGTTACTTCCAAGGCCATTGTCCGCTGCGTCAATTCCGCCGTTGGCTATGTGACCGGTGCGGACACCAGCTCCGGTGCCACCAGTTGGGGAGGTTAAGCCATGAATAAGAAAACTTATACCCTCAATACCCTGTTGGTTGCGGTTTTGAGCATTGCGCTGCTGGTCTGCGTTTTGATTCGCACCCTGGCACCCCGGATGATCCTGCCTCAGTTGGATATTCCCAACATGGTGCTGATTTCTCTGGTCGCGCTGGTGCTGGATCACTACATGGCTCCCGGTGCCAAGCGGTGCTACATCTGCATTCCCGTGTTCGCTGCCATCACCTTTGGTCTGCTGCCCTTTGCTGCCTGCTTCGTAGGCATTCTGGAAGCACTGAAGCTGGCACTGGCCGGCGCGGTAGTCTTCACGCTGGTGACTCTGCTTTACAGCACCATTCAGGACCGGCTTTCTTCCGGCCCTGCCGCCAAGGCAGCGCCCATCTTAAGCGCACTGGGTCTGTATCTGGCATTTCAGGCCTTCGCCGGCATGATCCTGTAAAAAGAAAAAGGGTGTGCAAACGCACGCCCTTTTTTCGGAGGTAACTATGAAAGAACTGAATTTTGGTATTTTAAGCACCTCTTCCATTGCGCCCCGGTTCATCGCCGCCCTGCGGGAAGCGGGTGTGGGGCAGGTCCTTGCCCTGTCCTCCCGCACTCTGGAAAAAGCAAAAGAAAAGGCCGCCCAGTGGGGTATTCCCACCGCCTACGGCAGCCACAAGGAATTGCTGGAAGACAGCAACATCAATATCGTTTACATCTCCACCGTCAACGCCCAGCACTTTCCCTGGGCCAAGGCCGCACTGGAGCACGGCAAGCATGTAATTTGTGAAAAGCCCTGCACCACCACCGCCGCGCAAACACGGGAACTCTTTGCTCTGGCAAGGGAAAAGGGTCTGTTTCTGATGGAAGCGGAAAAGATGCTGTTCCTGCCGGCGATTTTGGAAGTACAGCGGCGCATTGCTGCCGGCGAACTGGGAACCATCCATATGGCAGAGCTGGCACACAGCTTTGCCGCCACCTACAACGGCTGGATGTTTGACGCAGCCGCCGGCGGCGGCCCGCTGCTGTCCAGTGGCATCTATGCGGTGCATTTGCTGACTTGGCTTTTGTCCCCCATTGCAGAGATCCGGGGTGTCCGCACCGCGGGCGATGACGGGGTGGAGCGGCAGTATATTCTCAGCGGTCATCTGGAAAACGGCACGCTCTTTGCCGTCAAGAACAGCACCCTTTCCATGCTGGATAACACCGCCCGTTTCTATGGCACAAAGGGTTGGGTGGAGATTCCCGAATACTGGAAAGCAAGAAAGGTGATCTTCCATTTCCCCGGCCGGGAATCGGAAGTGCTGGAATTCCCCTGTGAACATGAGCTAGTGTATGAGGTCAGACACATTGCAGCGTGTTTTGAAAAAGGTCTTTTGACCAGTCCCGTAGTCACAGAAGACCTTTCCGTCAGCGGCATCGCCGCACTGGAGGCTGTCAAACGCCGCTGGGAAGATAGATAAATGATCGTTTACAAGCCTAACGGCTAATTGAAAATGTAAAATTGAAAATGGAAAATTGTTGTATTTGCTGACGCAAATGATTTTAAATAGTCGCCAAAGGCGACACCTTAATTTTCAACTTTCAATTTTCAATTGTCAATTGTGCAGCATCGCTGCAACGCTAAACGATCATATACGCAATGATACGGAAAAGGGTGTGCATCTGCACACCCTTTTACTATTGGTCAAACAGATTCTCTTCAATGCCCAGATCCCAGGCCATGCGGGACAGCACATATTTATCCCGGATATCCTTGGTGCAGCGCAAAACCGTCGGCAGCAGGCTTTCTTCCTCCCCGATATCTGTCAATGTGCCGGGCAGGCCAACCTTTTCGTACAGCGCTTCCAGTTCCGCTACGGAAGGAACCTCCTGGGCTACAATTTCCATGATGACATCCCAATTGGCAATAAGCTTATCCAACCTTGTTTCGTGCAGCGCAGGATCGTATTTCTTTTCTTTTGCTTCCAGAGCGATCATGCTCTCGGCGCCTTTGCCCAGAAATCCACGGAGTGTTTCGCTCCAGACACCGTAGTCAAAGGCTTTTGCGTGTGTCAGCGCCTTTTCTTTATCCGGTGTGACCTGCTTCAGCTTTTCGTACAACTTAGCCGCGATCATAGTACCTGCGGCGCATTGGAGGCCATGCAGTTCGGCTTTTGTGCCAAATTCCACTGCCCGCATATCCAGCACATGGGAAATATAGTGCTCCACACCGGAAGCGGGTCGGGACAGGCCTGCATAGTTCATGGCAACACCGCCGATGATCAGGCCCTCAAAGACTGCCATCACCGCGTCCTTATCCCCGGTTAAAAGGCCGTCTGCATGGGACACACACTGGGAAACCGCATAACGCACCAACTGCGCAATTTCTTCGCAGTAGTATTCGCCGATCAGCAGCTTCGCGATGCGCCATTCGCAGATGCTGATGTACTTGGCCAGCATGTCTCCAAGGCCGGACCGCAGCAGCTTTACAGGTGCCTTGCACAGGATCTCGCTGTCACCGATAATCACATCCGCGCCACGGCTGGGCAGAGAGATTTTCAATCCGTCACGGTTCATGGAAGAGGTGGCAGAAGCATAGCCATCCATGGACGGGGCCGTTGCCACAATGATGTAGGGCTTTCCGGACAGGGCAGACAGGATCTTGCCAATATCGTTGATAACACCGGATCCAACCCCCACGATCAAGTCGCAGGCGGCATCCATGTGCATCACCGCGGAGCCGACGCTGTATTCATCCGGTTCCGGAGCATCCTCTGAAAAGCTGTAGCTGTTCAAGGCGATTCCCGCTTTTTCCAGCAGCTTGCAAACCTGCTGCCCAGCAGCAATATAAGTATTTTTGTCGGACAGTACAAATACTTTTTTCGTACCGTATTCCTTCACCACATTAGGAAGCTGCTCCAGCACACCGCTGCCCCCAATGACCCGGGCGGAAAATCGGTGGGTTTTCCCGCAGGTACACAGTTTTCCATTCATTTCATTCAGCATATCAAGGCTCATACGCTCACACTCCTTTTTGCTATTGTAGCATATTTATATAGTCCGTTCAATCCCTCTTCCATTATTATAAATGATCGTTTAGCGTACCGACTACCAAGTTTCCGTGTCATCCTGAGCGAGCATAGCGAGTCGAAGGATCCGTATTTAATAGAGCGGATTCTTCGACTCCCTTCGGTCGCTCAGAATGACATGCGTTTTAGGTTTCTACTCAGATAAACGATCATTTGCTATGGTGCCGTGAAACATAAGGAAAAATTAACTTGCGCCGATAGGGTGTAAGTGGTATACTTGGCATATCAATACAAGCGAGGTTTGCTTATGAGATATACAAAGCTTGCGCTCCTGCTGTCCGGCGTAGCCGCCATGCTGGTAGGCTGCGGCAACAATGCCGATTCCGGGGCAAAATTCTGGCCCGTGCTTCTTGTGATTTTATCCGTGGTACTGCTGGCGCTGGCGCTTCTTCGCACCTACAGCATCATCCAGTACAACCGCCGTCCCGTCAGAAACGGCCGCAGAAGACGGCCCAGAAAGCTGGACCCCATGACCCTGGGCATGTATGCATTAGCCATACTGCTTCTTTTCGGCTCCATGCTGGGTTCCTGCGGCAAAGAGGAAACACCGGACAATACCACCGATTCCACACCTCCCGCGGAAACAGAGACTGTCACCCCCGTTTCCCTGTTTAAACCTAAGATGACCACCCTGTCCGATCCTGCCAACTGGGGCATTCGCTGGGAGATCATCGAAAACGGAACCATTACCCACAGCTATCACCGGGAAACACCCATCACCTTCGGTGCCCCTGAGAATTACTTCTCACTGCCCGGTGTTGCCACCTTCCGGGGCAACAACTACCGTGACAACGCGGCCTACGGCACTGCCGTCATCAAGGACAAGACCCTTTCCATGGCATGGACCGCTAACAGCACCAAGCTCCCCGGCGGCATCTGGGAAGGCAGCGGCTGGACCGGTCAGCCTTTGATCGTCCAATGGGACGATGCCACTAAGGCCATCATGAACCTCTACGCGAACAAGAAAACCAAAGCGGATCTGGTGGAAGTGATTTATGCCACCCTGGACGGCCACATCTATTTCCTTGATCTGGATGACGGCACCCCCACCCGGGACCCCATCAATATGGGCATGTGCTTCAAAGGCTCCGGCGCACTGGATCCCAGAGGATATCCGCTGATGTATGTCGGCTCCGGTGACGAAAACATTGAGGGCAAGCGTCCCAGAATGTTTATCATCAGCCTTATCGACGGCAAGGTTCTCTTCCAGTACGGCCATGAAGAAGGTCTGTCCTACCGCAAGGACAATGATGTATGGTGCGCTTTTGACTCCTCTCCTCTGGTGGATGCCGAGACCGACACACTTATCTGGCCTGCGGAAAGCGGCCTGCTGTACACCTTCAAGCTGAACACCAACTACAACAAGACCGCCGGCACCATCTCCATCCAGCCGGATTCCCCCGTTGCTACCCGGTATCTGGCTGCCCGCAGCAATCAGGAGACTCGCTGGCTGGGCTACGAAGCCAGTGCCAACATTGTAGAAAACTACCTGTATGTTTCCGAAAACGGCGGACTTTTCTACTGTGTGGACTTAAACACCATGGAGCTGGTATGGGCGCAGGACACCAAGGACGACTCCAACTCCTCCCCTGTGTTCCAGAAGATCTCTGACACCGAAGCCTATCTCTACACTGCGCCCTCTCTGCACTGGACCAAGAATTCCAGCGATCAGGGCAGTGTTTCCATCTACAAGATCAATGCCCTCACCGGCGAGATCGTATGGGAAAAGCCCTTCAATGTGCATACCGTTGACGGCATTTCCGGCGGCATCCAATCCACCGCCCTTCTTGGCAAGGCAGGTACTTCGATTGAAAATCTGGTGATCTATACCGTTTCCCGTACACCCGACAAGAAAACCGGCGTCATGGTAGCTCTGGACGCCGCCACCGGTCAGGAAGTATGGACCATGAATATGGATTACTACACCTGGAGTTCTCCCGTGGCCCTGTACACCGACGACGGCACCGCCTATATTGTTGTTTGCGATACCGCAGGCAAGGCAAAACTGGTGGAAGGCACCACCGGCAAGGTGCTCAGCACTTTGGATCTGGGCGGATTGGTGGAAGCCTCCCCTGCCGCCTTCGGAAATATCCTTGTGGTAGGCACCCGTGCAGAGAAGATCTGCGCTATCAAGGTTAACTAAGGAGATCCCATCGTGAAAAAGATTATTGCGCTTCTACTGCTTCCTGCCATACTTCTTTCCAGCTGTCATGGCGGTAAGTCTCAGGAAACAACCACCACACCTTCCACTGTGGAAACCACCGAACCGCTTCCGGTAGTCGATTGGATGACGCTGCCCGCGGAGCGCACCATCTCCGCTGCCCAGTATTTTGTATACGATTGTGAAGCAGGACAGTTTGTAGCCACCGCGGAAGATGTTTCCACAAAAATCTATCCCGCCAGTGTTACCAAGCTGTTCACCGCCTATGTGGCGCTGCAGTATCTGGACGCATCCAAGTCCGTCAAAGCCGGAGAGGTGCTGAATAAGGTTGCAGCCGGTTCCTCCGTGGCAGAGATCAAAAAAGGCGATGTGCTGACCGTGGAGCAGCTTGTGGCCGGTATGCTGTTGCCCAGCGGTAACGATGCCGCCTACATTCTGGCCGCGGAAGCAGGCCGGGCCATGTACGGTGAAAAGGCAAATCAGGTCAGCACCGATGAAGCAGTCAAGCGCTTCGTCAAGGAAATGAATGACCAGGCGAAAATTCTGGGCATGAACGGCACTAACTTCGCCAATCCCGATGGAATCCACTCTGACAGCCACTACTCCACTTACTCCGACCTTGCTGTTCTGGGCAAGCTGGTGCTGGCAGATCCCATCATCATGAAATATGCCGCCACCAGTTCCATGGATGTGACATTGCAAAACGGCAATGTCAACTGGCACAACACCAACGCCATCATCGATCCTGAATCCGAGTATTATTGCCGCCTCTGCACCGGTCTGAAAACCGGCCAGACTCCCATGGCAGGAAGCTGTCTGCTCTCCGCCTTTGAGTACCGGGGCCGGACGCTGATCATCGGTGTATTTGGCTGCAAGGAAGTGGATGACCGCTTCCCGGACACCCTGCAACTGTTTAACCAGGCTGTTGGTGTTTCTCAGTAACTGGATATCGTAAAAGGACCTGCCGTCTATTGGGCAGGTCCTTTTTGGATGTAAACAGGAAATGCTGCACGGATTCTGGCAGATTATTCTTCCAATGGTATTGATTTTTATGTCGGATGCCGATATAATAGTATCGATATTCTGGCAGATTCCCGTCTGCCTCAATCAGCAAATTCTTTTATCTACCGTATTAGGATACAGAAGGAGAAGTTGTACATGATCATTACACAGAAGAAACCCATCGAAGAAGTCATGGCCATGGTTGGCGACGCTAAGACCGTTGCAATCGTTGGCTGTAACAGCTGTGCTACCGCCTGCCAGACCGGCGGCGAGCCTCAGATCAAAGAGCTGACCGCAATCCTGGAGCAGGCCGGCAAGAAGGTGGTCGCTACCACCATTTGCGACTACTGCTGCATGAACCTGGGCGTTAAGTCCAAGATGAAGGCTATCAACGCTGCAAACCCCGAGTGCGTCATCTGCATGAGCTGCGGCGACGGCGTGCAGTGCGTGGCTAAGAACGCACCTGGTATCCCCGTTTATCCCTCCAACGATACCATGTACCTGGGCGAAGCCGTTCGCTTTGGTGTCTGGGAAGAGGCCTGCCGCTTCTGCGGTCAGTGTGTGCTGGGTCAGACC
>JAZRKL010000058.1:0-19046 GCA_045646265.1 Faecousia sp. | reverse complement strand
ATAAATGATCGTTTATGCGGGCAGTGCCCGCAGCCAATACGTGCATAGTGCAGTACTTTTCGTTACTTCCCGTGTCCGTTTGCGGTACCCAAAATTTCTTGTTCGCTATTCGCTCACGAAATTTTGACCGCTGCACACGCTTATGCCCCGCTTCATCCGCCCCCGGCGGCGGTCAGGCTCGCGGCCGCTCGGTGTCGTTCCATGTCTGTCATTCTGAGGCCTTTAGGCCGAAGAATCTCCGGTCTATCGTTGCTCCGGAGATCCTTCGCTTACGCTCAGGATGACACGGTAACTTGATGGCTGGTAAGATAAACGATCATTTTCCGCAGCAGAAGCGATACCGGGCAAGGCCAGGCAGTAACGACGAGTAGAAGTCTTGGTGCGAATTTGCCGCGGGCCATGCCCGCTAAACGATCATTTACAACACCTGCTTTCTCCGAAAGTTTTTCTGTTTCTGCCCTTTCGGGTTGCCATTTGGGGCGCACTGTGGTACGATAGCAAAAAATGGAGGTATGCTTTATGGATCATGAAATGCAAGCTGCTCAGTTGTTCCTGGACGGCTATAACTGTGCGCAAGCCATTACTGTGGCGTTCAGTGATGTCACCGGTCTGGACAAAGACTTTTCCGCTCGGATGGCCTCCTCCTTCGGCGGCGGCATGGGCCGTATGCGGGAGGTATGCGGTGCGGTCAGCGGTATGCTGATGGTAGCCGGCATTCTCTACGGCTACGACGAAAACTCCCCGGAATCCGCCAAGAAAGAACACTACGCACTGGTGCAGTACCTGGCAGGACAGTTCAGAGCGGAAGTGGGCAGCATCGTCTGCCGGGAGATTTTAAAAAATCCCCCCACCGACCCCAATCCCACACCCCGCACCGAAGAATTCTATAAGCAGCGGCCCTGTACCCGGATGGTAATGGTAGCTGCAAGGATTCTAGATGCTTATATACAGAATCACCCCATCGAGAAAGGAGCTTAACCCTTGGCTACTATCAAATGCACTGCTGCCGGTGACGCAATGGTTATGCGCCGCCTGCCGGGCAGCTATCCCGGCTTCGAAGAGCTGAAAAACTTTATTTCCCAGGGCGATTTCCGTTTCTTCAATCTGGAAACCACCATCCATAACCACGAAACCTACGGCGGTGCCATCAGCGGCGGCACCTGGTTCTGTTCTCCCCCGGGTATTCTGGAGGATGCCAAGGAATTTGGCTTTAACATTCTATCCTCTGCCAACAACCACGCATTGGACTATGCCCACATCGGTCTGGAAAAGACCCTTGACTACATAGAAAAAGCCGGTTTCCCCAATGCCGGTATCGGCCGCACTCTGGCAGATGCCGCCGCTCCCGTGTATATGGACACCCTGCAGGGCCGCATTGCTCTCATCGGTGCCTGTTCCACCTTCCATCCCCATGCCATGGCCGGTGAACAGACCCGTACGGCGCCTGGCCGTCCCGGTCTCAATGGCATTCGCCATTCTACCGTCTATCAAGTTCCGAAAGAGGATTTGGATAGTCTGAAGCGCATCGCTTCCGCCATCGGCATCAACGGCCAGCGTGAGATCATCCGTAAGGAAGGTTACCTGCCGGAGCTGCCGGAGGATCAGACCGAGTTTGGCGAGCTGATGTTCGAGGCAGCGGAAAAGCCCGGCAAGATCACCAAGGTCAATCCGGTGGATATGGAACGGGTAGAAAAATCCATTAAAGAAGCGTTGTACTTTGCCGACTATGTGATCGTTTCCATTCACTCCCATGAGATCAAGTACTTAGACAAAACCGAGCCGGACTATTTCTACGAAGAATTTGCCCATAAGTGTATTGATGCCGGTGCTCACGCGGTTGTCGGCCACGGCCCCCACCTGCTGCGGCCCATTGAAATTTACAAGGGTTGTCCCATTTTCTACTGTCTGGGTGACTTTATTATCCAGCTGGAAAACATCCGCAAGGCCCCTGCCGACATGTACGAAAAGCAAAATCTGGATGGCAACGAGGGCATGGATGTGCTGTTTGACAACCGCAACCACCACGGCACCCGTGGCCTTTGCTATGAAAAGGTCACGTACGAAGCCATCGTTCCTTACTGGGAAGCAGAGGATGGCAAGCTGACTAAGCTGATTCTGATGCCCATTGAGCTGAACTTTGACAAGGTGCGCACCATGGGCGGTTGGCCCCGTCCCAAATACGACGACGGCATCATTGAACGGCTGGCCAAAATGAGTGAACCCTACGGCACCAAAATTGAGATCGATGAAAACGGCTTTGGTGTTGTAAAGCTGTAAGGAGAAAGCATTATGATGATTACAGAGGATATGAAAGCATATCTGGATAGCTGTCAGGAAGAGCTGAAGCAGCTGATAAGGGATCTGTGTGCCATTCCCGCTCCCTCCCATCACGAAGAAAAGCGGGCTGCCTTCTGCAAGGCATGGTTCGAAAAAGCCGGCGGTAAGGGTGTATATATCGACGAAGCGCTGAACGTGATCTGCCCTCACCATGTCACAGATGACAATCGTGTGGTGGTATTCATGGCCCACACCGATACGGTGTTTCCGGATATGGAACCCATGCCCTTTATCGAAACGGAAGACACCTTCCAGTGTCCCGCCGTTGGTGACGACACAGCCAATCTGGCAGTTATGATGATCTGCGCCCGGTACTTCCTGCAGCACGATATTGCTCCCAAGACAGGCATTTTGTTCATTGCCAACTCCTGCGAGGAAGGTCTGGGTAATTTGAAAGGCTGCCGTGCCATCGTCAAGGCCTTCGGCCACCGGATGGATGCCCTTATCTCTTTTGACGGCTTCCGTCTGGACAAGGTTACCAGCCAAGCCGTTGGTTCCCACCGTTACCGTGTCAATGTGAAAACCGAAGGCGGCCATTCCTTCGCCGCATTTGGCAACCGCAATGCCATTGCGGTGCTGTCTTCCATGATTAGTACCCTTTACAGTGTAAAAGTTCCTCAGGAAGGAACCAGCCGGACTACCTACAATGTAGGTACCATTGCCGGCGGCACCTCTGTCAACACCATCGCCCAAGAAGCGGAAATGCTCTATGAATACCGCTCCGATAACCGCAATTGCCTTGGCAAGATGGAGGATATGTTCCATAAGGTGATCGATGCGTATCGGGCCACCGGCGTTACGATAGAAGTGGAGCTGGTGGGTAACCGGCCCTGTACCGGCGATGTGGATCCGGAGGCACAAACCGCGTTGAACGCACTTTCCGCTGAATCCATTCGCAGAGCAGTTAATATGGAGCCTGTATATCTGTCCGGTTCCACCGATTGCAACATTCCCCTGTCCGTGGGTATTCCTGCCGTTTGCATGGGTCTGGTGGTGGCCTCCGGCGCTCACACCAGAACCGAAACCCTGCAGCTTTCCAGCCTGCCCCATGGCAGTGCACTTTGTATGGATTTTATGTGCCATTTCTTTGGCTAAGAGGAAGACATGAAAATCATCAAAAAGAATTACCACTGGATCATTGCCGCCGTCATATTGCTGGAGCTGGGTATCTGTTTAGGCATTTCCAACGTCCTCAACAACCTTTGCACCATTCCCATTACAACAGAGTTGGGTATCTCCCGAGGGAGCTTTTCCCTGGCAACCAGTACCCGCAACCTTCTCAGCTTCTTTTCCACGCTGTTTTCCGGTATCCTGTTTACAAAATTCGGCTATCGAAAGCTGGCCGCACTGGCATTGGTAGTAATCACCGGTTCCTATGTCATGCTTGGCAGTAGTGAAAGCCTTTGGATGCTAGGTCTGGCATATGGCATTATGGGCATGGCAGACGGCTTTTGCGGTATTGCCGCCGCTTCTCGAATGGTGAATATTTGGTTTCATACCCATCAGGGTTTGGTGCTTGGCCTGATCACAGCCTCTACCGGCTTGGGCGGAAGCCTGTTCAGCATTGTTCTTTCCCGCCGCATTGAGTCCACCGGTTGGCGCAGCACCTGTTACCTGTGCGCTCTGTTGGTTGCTGTTGCCTCACTTCTTATTTTCCTGCTGGTTCGGGACCGCCCCGGGAACATCGGCCTGCTCCCTTACGGAAGCGGTAACCACCACGGTAAAAAAGCGAAAAAAGAAACCAAAGATCACTGGTACGGATACGAGCCAAAGGATGTATTCCGCAAGCCTACCTTCTATTTGATGGCCATTGTGGTCTTTCTTTCCAGCATCTGCGTCTATGCGGCCTATTTGGTACTGGTCCCCCATCTGCAGGACTGCGGTATGACTGCGCCCCAGGCAGCTACTGTACAGAGCATTCTTTTGTTTGCTCTGGCCGCGGCCAAGCTGCTGTGCGGCCTGCTCAGTGACCATATCGGCATCAAAGCTACCACCGTTCTATGTATCGTCTGCAGCATTCTGGGACTCATTCTTCTCACCTGTGTCAACGGTTACCCCATCGCTATCGCCGCTGTACTGATCTTCTCCATTGGTCTGACCATAGTCTCCGTTCCGGTACCGCTGCTGTCTTCCGCATTGTTCGGTTATCACCCCCAGGGTTCTGTCATAGGAATTTTCATGGCACTGATCCCTGCCGGATCCATGACCATTTTACCTGTGGTCAATACGATCTACGACCACATTGGTTCCTACAGACCCATATTTTTGACTGTTGCCGCTATTGGCGCAGCCAACTTGGGACTCATGAGCCTGCTGTTTGTTCTGGCAGACCGTGACCGGAAAAAATACGAATCCAACCACCCGGAGCTGAGAGCTTTGGAAGAAGCCGATGCCTAAATCTTCCGGTCTGCCACATCTCTCGTAGGGGCGATTCATGAATCGCCCGCGGGCGCATCGTGATGCGCCCCTACAATCGATTCTCATAAAAGACACCGCCGCAGGGAAAACCCCTGCGGCGGCTTCTTTTATTTTCCATTGATGATTGGCTCTTTGTCCCAGCCTTCCCATTTTTCCGGGGATATTCCATTCTGCTCCAGCCATTGCACAATATGCTGTGCATCGGGGCCGAACTGAATGGAACGGTATCTTGTTGTGTTCTCGTCCTTTCTATAGTCCAATACGATTTCATAGATCTCCTTGCCCTGCCGGAAACTCCAATTCTGCGGCAGATTGGCGTCTTGGCAGTCCGCAATAATGGCATCCATTAACTGCTGGATCCGCTGTTGATCCACGATTATATTCCCCGCATCCGGTATTTCGATACTTTTGACAGGTATATTCATGGTATATACCTCTCCCAAAACCACTTCCGGACTGCTTTCATAGCGCCTCAGGCACTGTCCTGCTTCGGTATCCAATGCGATCCTATATCGCCGACGTGCCACAATGCCGTTTTTCAGCGTGTATTCAATGTAAAGTGTTGCTTCGGGTTCTTCATCAGACAGCGCATCCCTGTTCTCAATGCCGTGACGATGCATCATCAGCACATCCTCAATTTCCTTTGCTGTGGTCATAGGAAGCATGTCTGTGTAATAACCTTCCGTAGAAATGGCGACAGACGCAATATCGGATGTCTTCGGTACCCAGCGGACGATCCCCAATATATCAAATCCCACAACTGCGAAACTAAAGACCATAACGACTATGACGGCGATAAGCCGCATGAATGTCCGTTTTTGGAACACACGTACCGTTCTGTCCAGAAGCATCTGTCCCGTGTAAATACCCACTGCAAGACCGAAAAACAAGCAAATTTGACTTCCGGAAAACAGGAACAGATCCGCAAAAGCATAGAAGAGGATGCCTGCGCCCAGGGTATACAGCAGCAGAAATACAGGACGCAGCTTCCGAACAGCCAGAAGATCGCCGGCAGACTCCAGATTTCTTTTGCGGTAGATAGCCAGCGCCAACACAAGGAAACCGACACCTGCAACAGCACAAATTGCAAGATAACCCCAGCCTTCCAGCAACTGCAACTGTGCCAAGCCTGTCGTGGAAGTGATTTCTATTTTCCCGTAAGGACTTTCCAGACTCATCATCAACAGTGGAACTAAGATCCCAGCGATATATCCGTTGGTCTGCACACCATACATCATGGGCACATAAACCATTTCCGTCCAACCGTAGAAGATCACGGCAAAGAATTGAATGATCAGATACACCAACACCATACCAAAGAGGTTACCTGCGCAGTAAACTGCCAGCACTGCCGTACCGAAAAAGAATACATGCTGCAGGCTCACGCCCAGCAGCCACAAAAACGGCACTGCGAATAGTTCCCCCACAAAGGGCAGACAAAGCAGAGCACATACGGTATTGGGGATCAGCGAAAACAGCAGACCGGAGATCACATTTGTGAAGAACAAGGTCTCCCGGCGAATAGGCATGGCATGCAGGGCATTGCACATCCGGCTCTTGTAGAGGTCGCCGAACAGCAGTATGGCACATAGCGGCGCATACCAGAAATTTACAAATGCAAAGTTCCTCAATGCATCGAAAATATTATCGGCAAATTTCACAGATGTTTCGCCCGAAGCCGCGGCCACCATCTGCATCAGTATGTATATGCTGTACAGCGCCCAGACGGGGGCAAAGCGGGTGATGTTCTTCTTAAAAACGGTGGCGTTAAAGAACGATGTTCTTGACTTCATAGTCGACACCTCCCAGCTCGTAAATAAAGATCTCCTCCAAAGAAAGAGGCAGCACATCAAAATAGGCAGGATTTGCGGCCTGTACCCGCTGTGCAATCTCTTCGGCACTGCCCCGGACTACCAGCGTCTGCAAGCGGCCGGAGCTGCTTTCATGAAGCACTTCCAGTTCCTGAGGTACTTGACCCACGATCTGCAGCTTGTGGGTAGCGCCCTGCATATCGGCTAAACTCTTCTCCAGCAGCATCTTGCCATGATCCATAATGCCTACATGGTCGCAGATGTCTTCCAACTCTCTCAGATTGTGGGAAGAGATCAGCACGGTAGTTTCCCGCTGAGCCACATCCGAAAGCAGCAAACTCCACACCTGCCGGCGCATTACCGGGTCCAAGCCGTCCACCGGCTCGTCCAGAATCAGCATGTCGGGCCGGGTGCAGATGCTTAGGTGGAAGGCTGCCTGCTTCTGCATACCCTTGGAGAAGCGGCGGATCTGGCTCTTTTTAGGCAGTTGAAATACTTCGTAAAGCTTGTCAAACAGCACATCGTCAAACTGAGGATACAATCCCTTGTAATAGCTGTGCATGTCTTCCAGTGTAGCGGACGGGAAGAAGAAAATCTCATCGGGAATGGAACACATCCGAACTTTGATGTCGGGATTTTCGTACACGTGTTGTCCGTCGAAGGTAACAGTGCCGCTGTCCGGGCGGTAAACACCCACTGCATGGCGGATAGCAGTGGATTTACCCGCGCCGTTAGGGCCAACGAGACCGTAGACCGCACCCTTGGGAACGGTCATGGACAGATCGTCCAGAGCTTTAAAATTGCCAAAGGTTTTCGTAATGTTTTTTAGTTCAAGCATGGCCGTTTCCTCCTTGCCGCAAGCGCTCTGTCAGCGCTTCTACGGTGACACCGGCAGCCAGCAGCGCCGCTGTCACCTGATCAAACTGCCGCAGCAGATTCTGCTGCGCCTGCACTGCTTCCCCGGGAACTCCGCAGACGAAGCAGCCCTTTCCGGGTACTGTTGCGATCCAGCCTGCCATTTCCAGTTCCCGGTAGGCCCGCTGGATGGTGTTGGGATTGATAGCCAACTGGCTGGCCAGCTCCCGGACACTGGGCAGCTTGTCGCCGTTTTGCAGGATCCCTGCGGCGATCTGACTGCGGTAAGTGTCAATGATCTGGGCATAAATCGGCCGGGCATCCCGGTAATCCAAATTTACCATAGGCACTCCCTCCGTATGAAGTGTATTAACTGTATTAGTACAGTTACTATACAGAACAATCTGTTTTTTGTCAATACCCTATATTGTAAATGATCGTTTATCTTACGAAAGATATCGTAGGGCGGGGGTGTTGCAGAGCGCAGCGAATTTTCAAATATAATGATTGCCGGTGGCAATCATACCACTGCAAATGCTCCCGCCGAAACACCGCACTGCCAGCGGCGGGACCAAGGCCCCGCCCTACACCATCTATCGTAAGATGGTACGCTAAACGATCATTTATCTGCGCAGTTGCCTAAAACGCATGTCATTCTGAGCGGAGCTGCACGAAGTGCAGCGTAGTCGAAGAATCCACTCTTTAAGGAAACGGATCCTTCGACTCGCTATGCTCGCTCAGGATGACACGGAAACTTGGTAGTTGGTGCGCAAAACGATTATTTACAATAGCAGTAACGAACCGGGTGGGGCAGGGAAGTAACGATTCGCAAAGGTCTTGGTGCGAAAAGGGAGCGGCGGCTCGCCGCTAAACGATCATTTATCTTACCAACGAAAAACGCCCTCCGCGGAAAACTGCGGAGGGTGTTGATCAAAAAGCTTATTTCTTGGCAGCGGCGGCGATTTCCTCAGGAGTGCCTTCCATGGTGTCCACGATCAGCTTCTTGGGACACACATCGGCACACAGGCCGCAGGAATCACACTTACTGTAATCGATCACCGCCAGATTCCGGTCAATGGAGATTGCATCCTTGGGGCAGACCTTGACACAAATAGAGCAACCGATGCAGCCCTGACTGCAGCCACGGACGGTAACCGCGCCCTTTGCGTGGGACGCACAGGCAATCAGAACATGCTTATCATACTCAACAGGTACGATCAGATTACGGGGGCAGACCTGGGTGCAAGCCATACAGCCGACACACTTGTCACTGTCTACCTTGGCAACACCGTCCACCACATGGATAGCATCGTACTTACAGACCTTGGTACAGTTGCCGTAACCCAGACAACCGAACTTGCAGCTCAGAGGGCCGTTGCCGCCAACCTTGGAAGCAGCCACGCAATCGTGGAAGCCCTCGTACTGACCCTTCAGCTTGGCACCCAGTTCCTTGCCGTTGGCATCGATACTGCGGAAACCGGAGCAGCGAACCAACGCCACTTTGCGGATCATAGCATCGACCTTGACTCCCATGATCTCACCCATGGCCTGCGCACACTCATTGCCGCCGGAGGCGCATTTGCCGATCTCAGCTTCGCCCTTCAAAACCGCTTCCGCATAGCCACCGCAGCCGGCATAGCCGCAGCCGCCGCAGTTGGCACCGGGCAGACATTCATTGAGCTTTTCCAAACGGGGATCGGTCTCCACATAGAACACCTTGGAGGCAGCAGCCAATACCAGGCCAAACACCAGACCCAGGCCGCCTAAGATCGCAATCGCAATTACAATTTCCATAACGAAGCCTCCTTAGAAGATCTTCAGTCCGGAGAAGCCCATGAAAGCCAGGGCCATCAAACCGGCTGCAACCAGCGTCAGAGGGAAGCCCTTGAAGCTGTCGGGACTTTCCGCTTTATCCACACGCTCCCGAATAGAAGCAAACAGTACAATGGCGATGGTAAAGCCGAAACCGCCGCAGACGCCGTTGAGAACGCTCTGGAGAAAATCGTAACCCTTCTGCACATTGACCAGGGCAACACCCAGAACGGCGCAGTTGGTGGTGATCAGCGGCAGGAAAATACCCAGGGCCTTATACAGTGCGGGAATGGCCTTCTTCAGAAACATTTCCACCACCTGCACGATGGCAGCAATGACCAGAATAAAGGCGACGGTCTGCATGTAGGTCAGATGCAACGGCACCAGGATCAGCTGATCCACTGCCCAGCAGGCTGCGGACGCGATGGCCATAACAAAGGTAACGGCCATGCCCATGCCCAGAGCGGTGTCGATCTTCTTGGAAACGCCCATAAAGGGGCAAATGCCGTAGAATTTGACCAGAATAAAGTTTTCAGAGAGGATGGCAGCCACCAGGATGCCGATCAAAGCCTTTACATATTCCATTACCTTGCTGCCTCCTTTTCTGACTTTTTCTTATGCAAATACTTGGTAAACCACTGGAATCCTGCCATGAGGAAGCCCAGGGTCAGAAATCCGCCTACGGGCATGACCATCATCATAGCGGGGTAGCCTTCGGGAATGATGCGGATGCCGTCTCCGCCATTCAGAATGCCGCCGCCGAAGGTACCGTTGCCCAAAAACTCACGGACAACACACATAATAACCAGCGCAATGGTATAACCGATACCCTGGCACAGGCCATCCACTGCGGAAGCCAGCACACCGTTCTTGGAAGCAAAGGCTTCCGCACGGCCCAGCACGATGCAGTTGACAACGATCAGCGGGATAAAGACACCCAGACTCTCTGACAGGTCCGGCAGGAATGCCTGCAGCAGAAGGTCTACGATGGTAACGAAAGCGGCGATGATGACGATGTAAGCCGCAATGCGGATCTGGTTCGGGATGACCTTCCGCAGCGCGGAGATCAGCACATTGGAGCAGATCAAAATGATCGTAACACTCACACCCATACCCAGACCGTTAAACAAGCTGGTGGTGATAGCCAGGGTGGAACACATGCCCAGAAGCTGGACGAACACAGGGTTCTTACTCAGAAGGCCCTCGTTAAGCTGTTTCTTAAAATCCATAACGATACCTCCTTAACCGTTCTGTTTGGCACAGGCCACGGCGGCATTGATGCCTTCGCAGATGGCCCGGGATGTGATGGTAGCGCCGGTAATGGCATCCACCGTTCCGCCGTCCTTGGTAACGGCCAGATCACCGGAAAGACCCACAAACTGACCTCGGAAAGCCTCGCCGGCGGCATTCTTGGCTGCAGCCACAGCACCCAGGCCGGCAGTTTCCGTGTGGGAGATAATGCTGATGCCCAGAATATTACCCTCCCGGTCAACACCTACCATCATGGTGATGGTATTGTCAAAACCGGTGGGGGTCACCTGCACCGCATAACCCAAATCGGAAGCATACACATTGCTCACAAGGCCGGTGCCGTCTACAAAGCAGTAGACCTCTTCACCGCCGCCGGGAAGCACTTCGCTGACAGCCTTCTGGATTTTTTCTGCCCGACGCTGGGCGATACGGGGTGCGGTAATTTTGTTGACCAGAGCAAGGGCACCTGCCATGATGGAAGTAATCAGCAGCAGCGTAACAGCCAGACGCAGAACATACAGCGCCGTATTTTCCTTTTTCATTTTCTGGCCACCTCCTTCTTGGGAGCGCCGAACTTCTTGGGCCTGCCGATGCGGTCCAAAAGGACAACGCAGCAATTCATAATAAGGATAGCATAGCTGACACCTTCGTTATAGCCGCCGAAGTAACGGATCACGATGGTCAGTACACCGCAGCCGATGCCGTAGACGATCTGACCCAGTCTGGTAACAGGGCTGGTCACATAGTCGGTAGCCATGAAGATGGCACCCAGCATCAGACCGCCGCCGCAAAGCTGCGCGGCACACCATGCAAAAGCATTGTTGCCCTGGGGGAACAGCAGGCTCAGCACAGCCACCGTACCCACATAGGCCAGAGGGATCCGAAGCGTGATAACCTTCCGGATCAGCAAATAAATAAGACCCAGAAGCAGCAGAACCACAGAAGTCTCACCAATACAGCCGCCTACATTGCCCAAAAACAGATCCAGCAGAGATTCCTCGGGCATCTGGCCCTGATGCAGAGCTGCCATGGGGGTAGCGGCAGTGACAGCGTCAGCGGTGGAAAGGATACCGGCAGCATTTTCAAAGCCCACCTTGACCCAGTGCGTCATCAGCACCGGCCAGCCGAACAGAAACGCACGGGCCGCCAGGGCGGGATTGACGAAGTTCTTGCCAATACCGCCAAAAAGCATTTTGACAACGATAATCGCGAAGAAGTCGCCGATGATGATGCACCAGTAGGGAATGGTTACCGGGCAGACAAAGGCGATCAGCACGCCGGTAACCGCAAAGGACAGGTCGTAGACCTTGCAGGGCATCTTCATCATCTTGCACCACGCCCACTCAAAGAAGCCGCAGGCAGCCACACTGATCAGGGTCACCATCAAGGCCCGGAAGCCGAAGAAGTACACGCTGCCGATCAAAGCAGGCACCAGTGCGATCAGCACGTCACGCATAATGGTCTGGGTAGTGATTTTGGAATGGACATGGGGTGAGCTGGAAATCGTCAGCTCATAGAAGTATTTCATTACAGCCATCAGATTTCCACCTCCTTAGGGCTTTTTTGCGGCAGCCTTCTGGGCGGCTTCCGCGGTACGGATATGATGCTTGGCAGCCTTGAAGGACAGTACCAGCGGCACGCAGGCCGGGCAGGTATAGGCGCAGCAGCCGCACTCAATGCAGTCCATCAAGTTCTGGGTCTTCATCTCCTCCACGTTGCCGGAGTACAGGCTCTTGTACATCAGAATGGGCATCAGATGCATAGGGCAGACTTCAATGCATTTGCCGCAGCGGATGCAGCGGGACTGATCTACCACATACTTATTCTTCTTACCCAAAATAGTAACGGCATTGGTACCCTTGATCACAGGCACCGCCAGATCGTACTGTGCGGCACCCATCATAGGGCCGCCGGAGAGGACCTTGTAGGGGTTTTCACTGTGACCCACGGCACGGATCATATCATTGAAGCCGACACCAATGGGCACCATCAGATTCATAGGCTTCATGGCGATATCACCGGAAACGGTGACCAGCCGCCGGATCAGGGGCATACCCTCATAGACAGCATCGTGGATAGCCTTACAGGTGGCAGCGTTGAATACCGCGCAACCTACCGCCGCAGGCAGACCGCCGGAGGGGATCTCCCTGCCGGTAATGGCATAGATCAGCTGCTTTTCCGCACCCTGGGGGTACTTGGCAGGCAGGATGTCCAGAACAATGCCGTCCTTGGGGTCGATCTCCCACTTCAGCGCCTTAGCAGCGGAAGGCTTATTGTCCTCGATAGCGATATGGGCGCTATTCAGGCCCAGGATCTTCATAATGATCTTCAGACCGGAGATCATCTGAATGGGATAATAGCGGCACAGAATATCGTCCGCAACTATGTAAGGCTCACACTCGGACACATTGACGATAATGGTATCCACCTTGCCCAGGCCGGAAGAGAGCTTCACATGGGTGGGGAAGGTAGCGCCGCCCATGCCCACAATACCGGCTTCCCGGATAATTGCCATCAGTTCCTCACCGGTCAATGCATCCACCTGTTCCTTGGTACGGGGCTGGATGGTTTCACAGGGGGTATCCAGATGGTCATTTTCAATGACCACACTCATCATCAGCGTACCGCTGGTATGGGGACGGGGTTCCACCGCCTTGACTTTACCGGAAACACTGGCATGGACAGGGACGCACAGACCGGTGTTGTCACCGATCTTCTGACCCATCGTGACCGTATCTCCTTTTTTAACCAGCGGCAGGCAGGGCGCGCCAATATGCTGCTGCATGGGGATCACCACGGTGTCCGTCTCCGGGAAGGTCTGCACCGGGGCATTCTCAGCGTAGAACTTATTCTCTTTCGGGTGGATTCCTCCAAAGAAGGAAAACGCCATAACTGAATCACCTCTTATATAAAAATCCGCGGATTTACAATACTGCATCCATCATAAAGTATGATAACGCATTTTCTAAAGTTTGTCCACATAAAATTAGGCAAAAACCTTAGAACAACGGAAAAAATATAATTTTATCGATATATTTTGACGGAGAAAAGGGACAAGCTGCCACCTTTTGTGACAGTCTGCACCTGCCGCGCTAAATGATGGTTTATCTTACGAAAGATATCGTAGGGCGGGGGCTTGCTCCCGCCGAAACACCGCACTGCCAGCGGCGGGACCAAGGCCCCGCCCTACACCATCTATCGTAAGATGGTGCGCTAAACGATCATTTACAATAGCAGTAACGAACCGGGTGGGGCAGGGAAGTAACGATTCGCAAAGGTCTTGGTGCGAAAAGGGAGCGGCGGCTCGCCGCTAAACGATCATTTACACGATTCCCCTGGGTATATTCAAACAAGAAAGGCCGGTTTGCACCGGCCTTTGTAACGATCAAAGCACAATGCCCAGCTCCGCGGGTTGGAACCGGGGACACACATTTTCAGAGGAAGTAATGACCGAGGCCGCCAGAACTGAACCGATCTCGATGGCCTGGGGCATGGTCTTTCCGTAGGTCAGACCGATGGAAACACCGGCGCAGAATGCGTCACCGGCACCTGTGGTATCCTTGACCTGCACCTTCCGGGCAGGACAGATACCGCTGTCGCCGGCGCCGGTAGCATAGACAGCCCCTTGCTCACCCATGGTGACCACCATGGAAGGAATCTGTGCCTGCACCACCTTTTGAGCCAGGATCTGCCGCATCTGCTCCGGAGAATTGCCGGTATAATCATCCAGAAACAGCATCCCCGCCTCCTGCTGATTGCAGATAAAGCAATCAAAGCTGCGCAGGAAATCCCGTCGTTTGACAGCAATGCTCATATTGGAAACCAAACCAAAGATCTTTACTCCGTGCTTTTGTGCCAGATCCAGTGTCAGCTTTACGATTTCCTTATCCAGATCCACTTCGATCACCACAGAATCCGCCTGGGAGAAGATCTCATCGCCCTTTTCTTTTAACAGGTCCACAATGGGCAGCATGTTGGGTCGCTGAGAAATGGAGCCTGCCACATCACCGTTGTTATCAAACACCGCAAGCCATGTACCCATGCCACCGGGAATGGTCATCACATACCGGGTATTGACCTTGTGATTATTGAGCTTTTGCAGCACATCCGCGCCCATGGGCGTATCGTCTACAATGCCCAAAAAGGTTGGCCGCAGCTCCACATTGGCAATGTCCTCCACCACATTTCTGGCTACACCGCCATGAATATATTCCACCCGGCCTACATTTCGCCCGGTGGGCAAATAGGCATCCTCCGGAAATCCCTTGATATCTACAAAAGTCGCGCCAATGACAACGATTCCCATGATCCGCTCTCCTTCTCTCTGTTTACTACATCCTATCATAAAATACCCGTATCCGCAATTGTAAAACCATACTTTTGCATCGATCATCGTGCCGGAAAAGTATACTTTTCTGACACCCATAATATCAATGCCTGTTTTTTGCGGCATTGATATTTTTTTAAGACCTGCGCATAATAGCATGGGGTGAAAGTATGACAAATTCCCTTTGGAAAGAAACCACATCCATGCCTGAGTTCCCTTCTTTGCAAGGCAGCGCCCGAACGGATGTGCTGATTATCGGCGGCGGCATTGCGGGGATTCTCTGTGCCCATATGCTGGCACAGGCCGGAATGGAATATATTTTGGTCGAAGAACGGGAAATCTGCAGCGGCATTACAGAAAATACCACCGCCAAGATCACCGCTCAGCATGGAATGGTTTTTGACCGGCTTCTGCGCCGCTTTGGGAAAGAGCGCGCAGAGCGCTACCTGCAAGCCAATCTGGAAGCAGTGGAACAGTACCGAACACTGTGCCAGAACATCGATTGCGGCTTTCAAGAGCAGAATTCCTTCGTTTACAGTACCGATGAAGCAGAATTGCAGCAGGAAATGGATGCCCTGCAAAAGCTTTCCTGCAATGCCCAACTTGTCCGGGAGATCCCACTGCCTATCAAATGCGCGGGCGCGGTAGGTTTCAGCACCCAGGCCCAGTTCCATCCCCTTCGGTTTTTGAGCCACATTGCCAAAGATCTTAATATTCGGGAGCATACCGTGGTAAGAGAATTGCGGGGTTGCACCGCCGTTACCAACGGCGGGCGCATCAAGGCAGACCGGATCATTGTGGCGACCCACTTCCCGTTTCTGAATAAGCACGGGGCTTACTTTTTAAAGCTGTACCAGCAGCGGTCTTACGTGCTGGCTCTGGAACAGGCCCAAAAGCTGGACGGCATGTATATTGGTAGCAAAAAGAACAGCCTGTCCTTCCGTAGCTACGATGATTTGCTGCTTTTAGGCGGTGGCGGACACCGCACCGGAAAAACCGGCGGCAACTGGGCAGAGCTGAAGAACTTCGCACAGCTCCATTACCCTGGTGCCACCGCGCGGTATCAATGGGCAACACAGGATTGCATGACCCTGGACGGACTTCCCTATATCGGCAGTTACAGCAGCGGCACTAAGGGTCTGTATGTGACCACAGGCTTTAACAAGTGGGGCATGACCAATGCCATGGCCGGCGCTGTTCTGCTGCGGGATCTGCTCCAGGGGAAAGAGAATCCCTACGCCGATGTGGTTTCTCCCAGCCGGAGCATCCTGCGACCACAGCTTCTGGTCAACGGCTTCGAAGCCACAGGCAACCTGCTGCGGTTTTCCAAAAAGCGCTGCCCGCATCTGGGCTGCGCGCTGAAATGGAATCCTCAGGAACGAAGCTGGGATTGCCCCTGTCACGGCTCCCGGTTTGACGCAGAAGGCCATCGGCTGAACAATCCCGCCACCGGCGATCTGAAAGACTAAATATGCGGAAAGTCTTTGCACTTTCCGCTCTTTTTGTTATAATGGGTGTAACCGAAGACTGCGCATTTACGACATACTATTCAGAAGCGGAAAGGAGTCCCGCTATGGAAGACCTGCAGATCGTGGACCTGTACTGGCAAAGAGATCAACTTGCCATCGAGCATACCCAGAAAAAGTATGGGCGCTATCTGGCCAAAGTGGCCTATCAGATTTTATATAACCTTGAGGACTGTGCGGAAAGTGTCAATGATACATACATGGCTGCCTGGAACGCGATACCGCCCCACAGGCCCCAGTCTTTGTGCGCCTTTTTAAGCAAGCTGACACGACGGATCTCCATTGACCGGCTTCGTAAAAAGCAGAGCGCCAAGCGCGGCGGTGGTGAATATGAAATGTCACTGGAAGAGCTGAGCCAGTGTCTGCCCGGGGGGCACGATCCGGAAGAATCGGTCACAGGCCGAGAATTGGTAAAGGCCATTGAAGATTTTCTGCTTACCCTGCCGGAGAAGGCCAGAAATGTGTTTATCGGCAGATACTTCTACATGGACAGTATAAAAGAAGTTGCCCGCTATTGCGGTCTTACAGAAAGCAACGCAAAGGTGCTGCTGCATCGCACCCGCAATGCTTTGGGTGAGTATTTGAAGGAGGAGGGATATCTGTGAACGAATATCAGCTTCACGATGCCATTGGCGAGATATCTGAAGAACTGATTGATCCCGTAGCAAGGCTGCGGCAAAAGAAACGGTATCCCGTGGCCAAATGGGCAGCCATTGCCGCCTGTCTGTGTCTGCTGCTGAGTCTGCCTTTCACGTGGAATACCTTTAACGCCGCAAAGTCCGAAAGCATGAACACACAGTTTGCACCGGAATCCAATATATCAAACCGGTTCGACGGCATTCTGGACAAAACCGAAGACTCGGCAGAGGAAAAGAGCGCAGAGGCATCCGTCTTCCTGGCAAAGGTTCTTGAGGTGAATGACGGTTGTGTACTGGTAGAACCTCTGGAAGGCCAGCAGGAACTGCTGTGCAGCAATAAGATCTATGTTGCCTTCGGAAAACTGGCCCAGACCCCGGAGATCCGGGTAGGTGATATTCTGCGGATCCGCTACGACGGCATGATACAGGAAACCTACCCCGCCCAGATCAACGGCACTTACGCAATCGAAATAGTTGAATAAGACGTACCCGGAGTGACCAATGTCACTTCGGGTACTTTTTTGTCGCAAAACTGTACTGCAAATGGTCGTTTACGGGCCTAATGGCCCAATTGAAAATGGAAAATGTAGAATTGAAAATTATTGTATTTGCTGACGCAAATGATTGAAATAATCGCCGAAGGCGATACATTAATTTTCAACTTTCAATTCTCAATTGCGCAGCATCGCTGCTGCGCTAAACGATCGTTTATAATTCCATCATACTATCCCGGTTGGAAGCATAGGCTGTACCACTAACGCGTGGAGGGATCAGTATGAAAAAAGCGGTATGGTTGATGGTAGTTGCTGCCTTGCTTGTGGGAATATTCCCTGTCCATGCAAAGGCCGTGGATTTGAACGTGGCAGGCAAAAGCGCCTTGCTGATGGACGTGACCACCGGCACGATCCTTTACGAAAACAATGCCCATGAAGCTTTGGCTCCGGCCTCCGTCACCAAGGTCATGACCATGCTGCTGATCATGGAGGCCATCGACTCCGGCAAGATCCACTGGGAGGACACTGTCACCGCCTCCGAAGCAGCCGCCGCCAAGGGAGGCAGCCAGGTCTACCTGAAGGTTGGCGAAACCATGACCGTTTCCGATATGATCAAATCCATCGCCGTTTCCTCCGCCAACGATTGCGCCTGCGCCATGGCGGAGCATCTGGCCGGTTCAGAATCGGCTTTCGTGGAACTGATGAACAGCAGGGCCAAAGCACTGGGCATGAACGATACCCACTTTGTCAACTGCACCGGCCTTGACGACAGTGAAGAGGCGAAATCCCATCTGACCTCCGCCCACGATATTGCCTTGATGAGTCGGGAACTGCTGAAGTATCATCCTGCCATCAAGCAGTTTACCACCATCTGGATGGATACCGTGCGGGACGGTGCCTTCGGCCTTTCCAACACCAACAAGCTGATCCGGTTTTATAACGGGGCAACAGGTCTGAAAACCGGCTTTACCTCCGGGGCAGGCTACTGCCTTTCCGCTTCCGCAGAGCGGGATGGGATGGAACTGATCGCGGTGGTCATGGGCTGCGAAACATCACAGGACCGGTTTGCCGCCTGCAAGAGTATGTTGGATTACGGTTTTGCTAACTTCGCCCTTATTACGCCGCAGTTGGAGGGTACCGCCTCCGTCCCTGTAAAGCTGGGCACCGGCAAAACCGTTGCCGTCATTCCGGGCGAAGAAACCGCGCTGCTCATCGACAAAGCACAAAAGGGCATGATTTCTACGGTGCTGACACTGGATGAAAGTGTCACCGCCCCGGTCAGCCGTGGGCAAAAGCTGGGAACCATGACCATCAAAGCAGGAGAGCAAGTGCTTGCCCAAGTTCCTATGGTTGCAGGGGAAGCCATTCCCCGGCTTACCTTCTGGCAAATCTTCGAGCAGGTCCTGCGCCGTATTGCTATGGCCAAGGAAGCAGGATAAATGATCGTTTAGCGCACCATCGATGTGTCATCCTGAGCGCAAGCGAAGGATCTCCGGAGCAACGATAGGCTGGAGATTCTTCGGCCTAAAGGCCTCAGAATGACAGACATGGAACGACACCGAGCGGGTTAGGGAAGT
>JAZRKL010000057.1:0-4263 GCA_045646265.1 Faecousia sp. | reverse complement strand
CCGCATCATTGGCCGTGAAGGCCGGAATATCCGCACTTTGGAAACCATTACCGGTGTGGATCTGATCATCGATGATACCCCCGAGGCAATTACCGTCAGTTCTTTCGATCCCGTACGCCGGGAAATCGCTCGTCTGGCACTGGAAAAGCTGATTGCCGACGGTCGTATTCACCCCACCCGCATCGAGGATATGGTGGAAAAGAGCCGCAAGGAAGTGGATCGCACCATCCGCGAGGAAGGCGAGCGTGCCTGCTACGAGACCGGTATCCACAATCTGAACCCCGAACTGGTGAAGATTCTGGGTCGCCAGAAGTATCGTACCTCTTATGGCCAGAATGTGCTGAATCACTCCATCGAAGTCGCCCATATCGCCGGCCTGATGGCTGCGGAGCTGGGCGTGGATGTGGCCACTGCCAAGCGCGCCGGCCTGCTGCATGACCTGGGCAAGTCCATCGACCATGAGGTGGAGGGCAGCCATGTGCAGCTGGGTGCGGATCTGGCCCGGAAGTATAAGGAGAACCCCGTTGTGGTCAATGCCATCGAGGCTCACCACGGCGACGTGGAGCCCAAGACCGTCATCGCCGTGCTGGTCCAGGCTGCCGATGCCATCTCCGCCGCCCGTCCCGGCGCCCGCCGCGAGAACGTGGAGAACTACATCCGCCGTCTGCAGAAGCTGGAAGAGCTGACCGGTTCTTATCCCGGTGTTGACAAGGCCTTCGCTATCCAGGCAGGCCGTGAGGTCCGCATCATGGTCAAGCCCGAGGAAGTCTCCGAGGACAACATGATCATTTTGGCCCGTGATGTAGCCAAGAAGATCGAAGCCGAGCTGGAATACCCCGGCCAGATCAAGGTAAACGTCATCCGCGAGACCAAGGCTGTGGAATACGCAAAATAAAACCAAACCCCGGGGATATCACCGGGGTTTTTTGTACAAAGGGCATCGTCCCTCTCCCGTGGAAAGGAACGTGATATTTTGAAAAAGCTATTATTTAGGGTTATTTATATTCTGTTAATTCTGATCCTGTTCGGTGTTATCCTTGTCTTTGGCTGGAAACTGTACAATTATTTCTCCGAAGGCATAAAAACCAAGCAAGAATACAACGAATTGTCAGAAATTATTCAGAATGCACGCCCCACAGAAGATCCTTCTGCCCCGACAGTTAACTGGTCTGCAATAGAGACGCTCCCACCTCAAGAGGTCATCGAAGTTCCTGACAATCCATATATATCCGTCAAGAATCCAAGCACAGGCGAAGAGGTGCTGATGCTTCCGGAATTTGAAGAGCTTTTTGCTATCAATCCCGACATTGTAGGTTGGATCACCATTCCCAATACCAACATAGATTATCCCGTTGTACAGCGCAAAGACAAGACAGATTACTACCTCTACCGGAATTTTTACGGTCAGCAGGTAGCCCGGGGATGTATCTACGTTCGGGAAGCATGCGATGTTTTTACCCCCTCTGATAATATTGTGATTTACGGTCACAGAATGCAGGACGGCTCCATGTTTGCGGATCTTGCCAACTACACAAAAAAGCAATACTGGCAGGAGCATCAGACGATTCACTTTGACACCCTCCGGGGCCGGCATACCTATGAAATTATCTGCGTATTCCGAACCACCGCATCCGTTGGAGAGGGCTTTCCCTACCACCAGTTTGTAGATGCGCAGTACGATTCCGATTATGACGATTTCTGGAATAACTGCAAGAAAAATGCTTACTATGACACCGGTTTGGAGCCTCGATACGGCGACAAACTGATTACCCTCTCCACCTGCGAGTACTCTCAAGCTAACGGCCGTCTGGTAGTTGTTGCACGGCAAATCAGCTAAAGCATAAACGTCCCCACCAATCGGTGGGGACGTTTTTATAGTTTTTCAAGCTTGCCGGAGAGCTTTTCCATTTGCTCTGGATGTAATCCGGAATAATTCACCACAAGGCAATTTCGATTCTCTCCCAAGACAGCATCGTGGTAATAACTGCTGAGTGTTCTCACCCGGATTCCGGCGGCTGCGCATCTTTCCTCCAGTTCCGTTTCTTCCAAAGAGGTGTCCACTTTCACCAGAAAATGCAAACCCGCGTCCTGTTCCAAAATTTCCATTTGTTTTGCGTATCGGCTCTTTTGCAGCACCTCTACCAGTGCGTTGCGGCGGAACTTGTAAGTCCTCCGCATACGGTTCAAGTGCTTCTCAAAATGACCCTCTTCCAAAAAACGGGTCAGCGTATACTGCTCAAAGCTGGGAACAGTGCAGCTATAGAAACCCAAAGTTTTCTGAAACTGCTCCATCAGCTTTGGCGGCAGCACCATATAGCTGATACGGATAGAGGGTGCCAGCGTTTTGGAAAAGGTGTTCATATAGATCACCCGGCCCTCAGTATCCATGGATTCCATTGTGGGCATGGGGTGGGCGCTGAACCGGAATTCACTGTCGTAGTCGTCCTCAATGATATAGCGCTCCTCCCGTTCATAGGCCCAACGCAGCAGCGCCGACCGCCGTTCTCTGGGAGTGACGATGCCGGTGGGGAAATGGTGGGAAGGGGAAATGTGCAATATCTGCGCCTGCGTTAATGCTTCCGGAATCACACCCACAGCGTCCATGGGGGCGGACACACATTTGACGCCGCCGGCAGCATAGATCATGCGGATTTTTCCGTACCCCGGTTCTTCCACCGCGTATACTTTATCCCGCCCCAAAAGCTGGATCAGCAGATTATATAAAAAGTCCGTACCGGCACCCACAAGAATATTTTCAGGAGCTACCTGCATCCCCCGAAACTCCGCCAGATGTCCCGCAATGGCACACCGCAGCTCCCACAATCCCTGGTTCGGCATCGGGCGCAGAAGCTCCTGGGGGAAATCCTGCATTACCTGCCGCTGCAGCCTGCTCCAAACAGAGAAAGGAAAGTCCGTGGAAGCGTTCACTGTCAGATCAATGTCCCACTGCCGCTGGGTCTGCGGGGGATTGGGAACGGATTTTATCTGCATCCGCTGCTCCACCGCTTCGGCAAAATAGCCCACCCGCTCCTGTGAGCGAATGTAGCCTTCCGCCAGAAGCTGCTCATAAGCACCTTCTACAGTGATATTGCTTACCTCCAGATGCTGGGCCAGTGCCCGCTTGGAGGGCAGCTTTTGTCCGGGTGCCAGCTTCCCGGTGAGAATATCCTCCCGGATGCAGCGGTACAAAGCTTCATACAGGGGTACACCCGGCTGCTTTTTCAGTTCATAGGTCAGCATTGATCATCCTCCGGCAAAGGAAATCCGTTTGTCACATCGTAAAGCACCGTCAAAATACCGCTGCCCACAACAATTTCCGCCGTTTCTCCGATAAAATGGTTGCTGACACCCAACGGGAAACCGCCGGTCAGCGTGCCGTTTTCCAGTGGATATTGCAATCCCCGCAGGGTCACACTGTCAGCATCTTTTCCCAGGCAGAAAACGGACACGATTCCTTTCGCGCCCGACGGAAACCGGATCGCGGCATTACATACGGTGGTTGCCATATATTTCAGGCCCACCAGATATCCGGTAGCGCCATGCTCGCTCAAGAAAGCCAGAGTCTGCAAATTGGCAATGGTATGGTCCAGCCGCTCCCCGTCCAGAGCGCCGTAGATTTCAAACCGCCGGTAGCCCAGTTCCAGGCCCTTGCGGACAGCCAGCATAGAATCGGTATCATCCTTTTCCACTGGGTATACATTGGCCCCCTCCGGGATATAACCCAGAGAATCAAAATCACCGATGATGCCGTGGGGTGTCAGGCCCAGCTTTTTCAGATGCGCAAGGCCCCCGTCAGCGGCCAGAATATAATCAGAAGCGTCAACAGGCCGGGCCAGCTTTTCAAAGCCACCGGCACAGAAAATGATACAGGTTTCCATATTCCGCTTCCTCCTTACTGTTTTTCTTATTCTAGCACAGATTTTAAACACTGTAAATGATCGTTTATGCGGGCAGTGCCCGCAGACAATGCGTGCACAGTGCGGTACTAATCGTTACTTCCCTAACCCGCTCGATTCGTTACTGCTGTAAATGATCGTTTAGCGGCGAGCCGCCGCTCCCTTTTCGCACCAAGACTTCTACTTATCGTCTCTTCCCTGACCCGCCCGGTATCGTTACTACTGAGGTAAATGATCGTTTATCTTACGAATTCCATACGCCTAAGGCCCCCTTGTGTAAAGGGGGCTGTCAAAAATCTCTGATTTTTGACTGGGGGATTGTCGTGTTTTTGACAACCCCTCCGGTCAAAATCGAAGATTTTGACCA
>JAZRKL010000056.1:0-2021 GCA_045646265.1 Faecousia sp. | reverse complement strand
TGCCAACTCTCCCTTGGCCTGGTTGGAGAACTCAATCTTCTTTTCTTCCATCTCCAGGGCCGCCTTGGCAACAGCCATGGCATGGTCAGCCATCCGCTCAATATCAGAAATGGAATAAAGCAGCGTGTTGAGGATGCGGTTATCGTGGACAGACAGATTCATACTGGAGAGCTTTACCAGATAGGTATTCAGAGCATCCTCGTAGCGGTCGGTCTTATCTTCCAGTTCGATGACCTGCTCCATCACACCGGATTCAAATTTCTTGGTCAGACCCATGGCCAAATGCATTGCCTTAGCTGCATCTGCGGCCATCTCGCTGGCGATCTCATGGGCGCGCTGCACAGCAACGGCAGGAGTAGCCAACAGACGGGAATCCAGCAGTTCGGTCTTTTCCGGTTCCTTGACTTCGGGAACCAACAGATATGCCAGCTTTACCAGCAGACCATTCAGAGGCATCAACACGGCAGTTGCAATCAGGTTAAAGCCGGTGTGGATCACAGAGATATCCCATGCCTGCACGGAGTCACCCAGGAACTTCCATTCGATAAACATACCCAAGCCGTAGAAGATTACTGCGAACATCACCGCGCCCACTACATTGAACAGCAGGTGAACCATAGCGGTTCTGCGGGCATTCCGGTTTGCACCGATTGCACCCATGATGGCGGTGATACAAGTACCGATGTTCTGACCCAGGATGATGGGAATGGCTGCGCCGTAGGTGACAACACCGGTGCTACACAAACCTTGCAGAATACCGACGGATGCGGAAGAGGACTGAATAATGGCAGTCAGCACTGCACCAAACAGAATACCAACGATGGGGTTGGTAAAAGAAATCATCAGGTCAGCAAACCAGGCTTCGGTTTTTAGGAATGCCATAGAGCTGCTCATGAGATCCATGCCGGTCATCAGTGCCATGAAACCCAGCATAATGGTGCCGATACCCTTTTTCTTTTCGGACTTGCCCATATACAGCAGGATGCCGAAGATACCGATCAGCGGCGCCAGGGTGGAAGGCTTGAAGAACTTGATCAGGAAACTGTCACCCTCCAGACCGGATAGGGACAAGATCCATGCGGTGACCGTGGTACCAATGTTACTGCCCATGATAACGCCCACAGCTTGCTTCAGGGTCATAATGCCGGAGTTAACGAAGCCGACTACCATGACCGTGGTTGCGGAAGAGGACTGAATCACTGCGGTGACACCCAAGCCCAGCAGGAAGCCCTTGAACACATTGGAGCTCATCTTAGCCAGGATGGTCTGCAATTTACCACCGGCCTGACGCTCCAGCGCCTTGCCCATAATGTCCATACCGAACAGGAACAAAGCCAAACCACCCAGAAGGGTGATGATCTTAAAAATGTAAGCTGTCATATTTATCTCCTTCAGGTCAAGTTTTCTTATTTCGACAGTCTACATTATAAATTTTGCCATTTGTAAAAACCATAGAGGGCGTGCAAAACTTACGTAAAATCTATGTAAAGTGAAAGACCGCACCCAAGCGGATGCGGTCAGAAATTAGAATTGAATTGTAATGGCAGTGCCTTTTCCCGGTGTGCTTTCCAGTGTAATCTCTGCGTTGTGGTAGGCAGCGGCATGCTTCACGATTGAAAGTCCAAGGCCGGTACCACCGGAAGCTTTGGAGTGGCTCTTGTCTACACGGTAGAATCGCTCAAAGATCCGATCCTTATGTTCTGCCGAAATACCAATGCCGGTATCACTGACAACCAGACGGTTATTCTCTGCATGGATCGTCACACTGCCGCCGGGAACATTGTACTTGATGGCATTGTCGCAGAGGTTGTAAATAATCTCCTGGAGCATTCTGCGAACACCCATGACGGTAAAGCCAGCACCGGAAACAGAAATAGAAATCTGCTTCTCAGCAGCACTGGGTGCCAGAATTTCCTTTACATCTTCCGCAAGCTGACGCATATCCACCTGCTCAGAAGGCAATTCCACACCTTCATCCAGCTGGGAAAGACGGATGATATCCTCGATCAAATTCACCAAAC
>JAZRKL010000055.1:0-15071 GCA_045646265.1 Faecousia sp. | reverse complement strand
TACCGCACCTGCTAATCCCACCCGTGAGGGTTACACCTTCGAAGGTTGGGATAAGTCCTTTAACAACATTACCTCTGATTTGGTTGTAACCGCTACTTATAAGGCTGTTCCTCCTGCCGTAACGACCTATACCGTTACCTTTAAGGATTATAACGGCACCGTTCTGAAGACTGAGAAAGTGGAAAGCGGCAAGGCTGCTACCGCACCTGCTAACCCCTCCCGTGAAGGCTACACCTTCGAAGGCTGGGATAAGGCATTCAATAATGTTACCTCTGATTTGGTTGTAACCGCTACTTATAAGGCTGTTCCTCCTGCTGTGGTAAATTACACCGTTACATTCAAGGACTACAACGGCAAAGTCCTGGGGACTCAGACCGTAGAAAAGGGCAAGGCTGCTACTGCTCCTGCCAACCCCTCCCGTGAACACTTCACGTTTGCAGGCTGGGATAAGTCCTTTAATAATGTTACCTCCGATTTGGTTGTGACCGCTACTTATACCACAAGCAAGATCGTTATCTCTGCCGAGTCTGTCACGGTTAACAAGGGCACGGGTGAAGTGACTGTAAATATCCGTGTTTATAACAACCCCGGCATTATGGGTGCAGTTTTGAAGGTCTCCGTAAATGACCAGATGTTCTCCTTCAAGTCCGCAAGCAAGGCTGGTTACCCCGGCTTGACTCTGACCTCTCCCGGTTCCGGCGTCACTGCTTCTCCGTACACTTTTATGTTGGATGCATTGGAGCTGTCCGGCGATGATAGAAAAGACGGCACACTGTTCTCTATTACATTCAAGATTGATAACACCAATGCTACAGGTACTTATGATGTGAAGCTGTCCTACAACAACAAGGGCATCTTTGACGAGAACTATAACTATCCCAATGTCGCTTTGGAAAATGGCACAATTACCATTAAGTAAGGAGGGTGTACAATGATGAAAGCAAATAGTAGTTGGCTCAAACGAACGCTTGCAATGCTGCTGGTCGTTGTAACCCTGGTTGGTTTAATTCCGACAAGCGTGATTGCATCCGCTGCAGAGTCATTAAGAAACAGCTCGTACATACCCGGTGACGTCAATGGCGACGGCGATGTAAACGCCATGGACGTAAACTTGCTTCGTCGATACATTGTCGGTGGCTATGATGTTACCATTAACCTGCTTGCTGCAGACGTAAATGCTGATGGCGATATCAACGCACAGGATGTAAACAACATCCGCCGTCACATTGCAGGCGGTTATGGTATCGAACTGCAGCCCGGTCTTGTACCGACTTATTCCGTCAAGTTCTATGACGGAGACCGTCTGATTGATACCCTCACCGCAGAAAAGAATCAGCCCTTGGGTGCAGTTCCTTCCGTGGAAAAGTCCTCCAAGGCAAACGCAATTCTGCTGGGTTACTTTACTGACCCCGAATGCACACAGCCTTTCTATGCTGAAAACCCCGTAACCGGCGATATGAACGTCTATGCCAAGTATGAGGAAATGGGTTCCACCGAAGAACTCAACTTTACCTCCTTTGCACAGATGGATCAAACACCCGACCTCAGCTTTGAAGTCGTTGGTACCGGCGATCCTTCCCAGGCAATCACCCTGGAAGTGAAGGACGGCTCTGCTCCCGTCGAGCTGAAATTTGAAGCAACTGACGGCGGTTATATCGTTTCTGCCCCCGAAGGCTTTAACGAGGGTGCTTCCTATCAGCTGCACCTGGCTGATGGCTGGAACTTTAAGGACAAGCCCGATACCATCCGCACTGCATCCTTCTCCATTGAAATGGAAGAAGTAGATAACCTCGAAATGAACGAGGACATCGTCTACATTAAGGACACCGATAGCATTGTTTACAATATCGGCGGTCAGAACCACGATGTTCTTACATCCAGCCTTATCACCGAAAACGGCGGTAGCTTTACCTATCCCGGTGCTGGCAATGAAGTAGCCACCGGCGATATTATCTGTCTCTATGTGGGTACTAACCCCGAAGAGCGTGTAGGTAACAGCGACGTTCTCGATCCAGCTGTCTATGTTAAGGTAAGCGATGTCAGCGGTGATACCGTTACCTTTACTCAGTTGTCCGACGAGGAGCAGCAGGAACTTTACAAAATCCCTGCTAACTTCCCGTTGAATGTGCCTGCTTTGCCTACTGGCGATACCGGCACTGTGAATATCAGCGCACTTGATAAAGAAGCGTTTGTAATGACCGGCGAAGATTACACTGTTACAAATGCTTTGGACAAGGCAAAAGAACTGATTGCAGTCGGTGACTTTATCTCCATGTATGTTTCTACGGACTCTATTTCTTCTGAAGCAGATGTCTACTTTGGAGAAATCACAGGCTACAATGTGGCAACCGGTGAGATCACCTACAAGAGAACTACAAGACAGGCCATTATCGACAGCATGAATCTCTTTGCAGATATTGACCTCAAGGGTAGCGACCTTGTATCTGAGGAAGAAAAGGCCGCACTTGAAGGAATGCTCCTTACGCAGGTTGAAAACAGTGGCTTTGCAGAGGATGCAGCCTTTATGCTTGCAGATTTGGTTACCAAGACCAATGGTTTCCAAAACAATGCTACCATTCAGGATTTGGTTATCACCGATGCCAATGGCAATCCTCTTACCGATGAGCAAATTCAACTTCTGAACATCGGTGGCAGCTTTGAGCTTTCTGATGATATTAAACTTACCGTTGAATTGATTACCAAGGGCGACCAGCTCCATTTTGATGGCGGTGTTCAGCTGGCAGTTGGCGTTGAGGCTGAATTTGAAGTTGAAGTCGAAGATGACGGCAAGATTAAGATTGAGCTTTCTGCCACCTTCGTTCAGGAAGTTATGCTTGATCCCACGATAGACGGCGAAATGCTGTTCTATGAACTCTTTGGTTGCATCCCTGTCCCGAATGGTGTAAGGGTTGGCGCAAGCATTGATATTATGAACTTTACCGCGTTCGCCTTCGATGCCAAGGTGTATACCGTTGCTGCCGAAGATAAACCCCTTTGGGAACAGCTTCAAGACGTTCTGAACAACCCCGAAAAGCTGGCAGATATTGAAGGCTTGCCCAGCGAGCTTTCCGCAGGTCTGAAAACTGCAGGCGATGTTATTGACAAGATTGAGGAACTGCAGGATGATGTTGCCGAGCTCAAGAGCTCTGCCGAAAGCACTGCTAATCAGGTCCAGGCATATATGGATGACATCGCACTGCTTTGGGGCACCATTGACCATGTCATTAAAGAGGAAGACTATTCCGCAATTTGCGAGGCTCTTGGCCAGACCAATGTCACCTCCGATTTGCTGGATATGATGAATCTGACCACCGAAACAGGTCTTTCCACTGAGTATTACGACTCTGTCCAGGCATTACTGGATCGCTATTGCGAGATGCTGGAGCAGGAAAGCGACTGGGTGACCCTTGTTGAAAAGGAAATCTTCCAAAAAGAAGTTAGCCTCAAAGCGATGGTTATCGGCATTGAAGCAAAGTTCCTTGTTCACGCAGATATGAGCTTGGCTATCGGCTCCAACCTGGAATATGAGGTTGGTAAGCGTTATGAGTTCTGGTTTAAGATTGGCTTGTTCAAACCTTCTGCCGGCGGCTCCTCTATGGATCTGATTGACGAACGTTTTGCGTTCCAGTTCTATGTCATGGGTCGTCTGGGTGTAAAAGCCGGTGTAAGAGCCAAATTCTATGTTGGTATCGGCACTGGTGATGTCGCTAACGTTGGTATCACTGCCGAACTTGGCCCCTATGTAAAGCTTTATGGATTCTTTGTTTACGAAAACACCAAGTATCGCCCTGCAAACACAGACGATTGGACAGTAGAAGAACGAATGATGGGCGCTCTGTATGTCGATTTCGGTCTGTACTTCATCCTGGGCGTTGAAGCAGAGGCAGTCAAGTTGTTTGAGTACAGCTTCGACCTCGTTGACGAAGAGTACCAGCTGCTTGAAGCGGGCGACAAGAGATTCTATTACGGATTTGACTTTGCTCCGGAAGAGGATGAGGTCGTACTCGTTAACGATGTTGACAGCAATTCCAATAACGGAATTACAATGCAGATTCCTCAAAATCTACTGGCACTTAACTTTATCAATCTTACAACCGGTGGTGAAGGTGTTAGAAATCTTGACTACAAGGATATCCACTTTACCGTTTCTAATCCCAATTTTGCCATCGATGACGAGACCGGTGTGATTACCGTAACCGTTCCGGAAGGAACTCGTTATATGGAATGCGACCTCACCGCTACATATAAGTATGGTAAGATGGCATTCTCCACCTATGATATGTCCGTTACCATTCCTCTGGTGTGGACGAACCTATCCACCGACGAACTCAGTGAATACTACACTGCCTCTGTCCGTATAGGTAACAATGAGGATGGTTATGAAACTGTTTGGACAAAGAGAGTTCTGAAGGGTCAGGAATTCGATCTGCCCACTGTTGAGGAACTGAAGGAACTTATTGGCTGGAACGATTACAAGTATGTGATGGGTACTGGCTACGGCAGCCAGCAGTTGGAAGATCTTACACTGATCGAAGATGAGGTTTATGACTTTAACCTCGACTATAAGACCTACTCCGTTACTGTTAATGGTGTGCAGAATGCCAACGGCAGCACCGGTAGCAGAACTTACTACGCGGCATTTGGTGAGACCTTTGACTTCTCTGATTTGTTTAGTACCGGTACCAATAGCGGCGACGTGTACACCCGGTTTATTGGAATGAATCCTCCCGCCGGAATTGATCTGGCTAAGGCTATCGACACCAGAATGGCTGCAGCACTGGAAGCCGGAGCTACTGCCACTGCCCTCTATAATGATAATAGCGTAACTGCAACCTTTACCTTTGTAGGTATTGATGCTGAGGAAGTCGTTATCAAGCTGCGCCGTGGCGATATCCCCACCTTAGCTTCCATTGATGCAATTGTTGCAGAACATGGCATGGCAATTAAGGAAATTTACCCTGCTATTGGTGCGGTAAATGGCTCTACCACCTATCAGGTAGTCTGCGGTGAATTGGATACTGCACCTGCTACCATCACCTTCGTGGAAAATGGCGGCAGCAATGTGGATGATATCACCAAGCCTTACGGCAGCCTTATCGGTACGCTGCCCACGCCCAATAAGACCGGTCATACCTTTGGCGGCTGGTACACGGACGAAGCGCTGACACAGCTCTTCACTGAAACCAAGATGCCCGAAGGTGGCATCGCTCTCTATGCGAAGTGGACTGCCAAACAGTATACCGTAACCTTCAACGAAAACGGTGGCGATGCACTGGCAGATGATGAAATGACCGTTACCTACGGCACAGCTTACGGCGAACTGCCCAAGGCTAACCGTACCGGCTACGGCTTTGCCGGTTGGTTCACAGCAGCTACGGGCGGCAATCAGATTACTGCTCAGAGCATTTATGCTATCGATGGCGATCAGACCCTCTATGCCCAGTGGCGTGAGCTGAAGGATATTTCCCGTGATGTATTCGACTTTGGCAGTGCAGAAAGCTTTACCTACGAAAAGAGTGTAAGCCGTGAAACACAGTATACCTTTACTGCAGCAAGTGGCGAAACCTATAAGGCAAACGAGTTTACCATTAAGTATAAGCGCCAGGGCAGCAGCGAATACGAAGCAGGCTTGCCCATCAACGCAGGCACTTACGATGTAACTGTTTCCAGAGCTGCGGATAATACCTATGCTAAGTTTGAGGAAACCTATACTTCTGTCCTCATTATCAATAAGGCAACACTTAACATCTCCTCCCTTACTGTAACGAATGAGGGATGCGGCCTCTTTTATATAAAAGCGGCTCTCGCAAATCCCAGTGAGATCCCTGATGTTGATGAGGATGTGAAGATTAGTTTCTCTACGACTGCAGGAGGCACAACGGTTGTTAGCCCTGCAGGAAACGCAGAAGACACTCTAATGATCGAAGGACTGTCGATTGGTCAGGCATACACGGTAAAAGCCAGTGTGACGAATATGCGGAACTATGAAGATATTACCGTGAATACCACAGGCGCATCTTTTACTACAAAAGCTAAGCCGTCCGATTATTGGGACTCTTCTGATAATTACGATATCAGTTGGTATGACGAAAGTGCTACCGAGTATGTAATTGATACTCCCGCAGAATTGGCTGGCTTGATCAGAATGGTCAATAATAAGAGTAAGGACTTCAGCGGAAAAACCATCAAACTGGGTGCTGACCTTGATATGAGTGCATACATCTGGACAAGTATAGGCGATGATCGTCGATATGCTTTTGCAGGTGTCTTTGATGGACAGGGACACACCATTTCCGGCCTGTACAACACCCTTACAGACAATTATAATAGCTTGTTTGGATTTGTTGAAGGAACAGCGGACAGCTACGCTTGCGTGAAGAATCTTGTAGTAGACGATTCCTACTTCAGTGGTCAGGAAAATATAGCCGGAATTGTAGCCAGCATTAGTGATTACACAATTGTTCAAAATTGTGTGAACTATGCTACCATTGTAAGTTCCGAATATCAGGCTGGCGGAATTGTTGCTCAAGCCTTTGGAGACACCGAACAATTTATCATAAACTGCGTCAACTACGGCACTATTTCGGGTCACCAGTATGTCGGTGGTATTGTCGGCGAGGACGATGAAGGTTTAACTCTTTCGAACAATGCTAACTTTGGCACAGTAACCGGCGATAACTTTGTTGCTGGTATCGGCGATTCGTCTATATCTGATGGTATGGTTACCAACAACTACACTGTAGGTCGAGTTGAGAGTGCAACTGGAACAAGACTTGGTGCGATTATTTATTCAGTCAGCAATAGTAATCATGTAAATGAATACAACTACTACCTTGCAGACTCTGCTACAGCTGATAAAGAACGGAGATACGCCTATGGCGATACTCCGGATGGTGAATATGACCGCTATGCATCCACCTTCACTTCTCCGGAATCTCTGCTCCTTGAAACAGCAGGAAAGTATGCAGACATGACTCTGATCGAAGCATTGAATGCTTATGTTGATGAGTGCGGACGTGATGATCTTGCTAAGTGGGAAGCCACCGGACCTGACGGCTATCCTGTTCCCGTTGGTTCTCCTGTCTCTGCCCTTCGCAAGTAAGTAAATCCCAAAGACCGTAAGACTTAAAGCAGTGCGGTTGGAGATCCCAAAGGTCTCCAACCGCATTTGCACAGGGAGGTTATTATGAAAAGAATCATAGCGTTTATACTGCTCATAGCCGCCCTGTGTTTATCGGGATGTGTCTCGGAGCAGACAACCGAATTGCCAAAACCGCAGAGAGAAGAAGTTATCATCGCTCTGCTGGATACCGGCATTTCTACTACTGCTATCAAAAGTGAGAATCTTTTGCCCGGACACAACTATGTGACCGGCACAGAGGATACTGAGGATCGCATCAATCACGGCACGGCGGTAGGAAGCGTTATTTTGGGCTGTGAAAGCGCAGGCGTTGAAGGAGCCGCACCTAATACCTCTGTGGTGCCGTTGGTGATTGCGGATAAGGTGGACGGGCAGATGGTCACTGCCACACCCGACGTGCTGGCGCAGGCCATCCGTGACAGTGTGGACAAGTACGGTGCTTGTATTGTGAGTGTCAGCCTTGGCATCAAAAAGGATGACCCTGCTGTGAAAGAAGCCGTTGCCTATGTGCAGGAGCAAGGAGCATTGGTCATTGCCGCCGCAGGCAATGATGGCGACAGTACAGACCTCTACTACCCGGCAGCCTATGACGGTGTGCTCACCGTCGGCTCCCACGATAAGGACTTGAAGGTGTCAAGCTTCACCCAGCAAAACGGCACGGTAGACATTCTCGCCCCCGGTGAGGATATATGGCTTGCCTCCCGAAACGGCAAGACCTACGGTGCCCGTGGCACCTCCTACGCCACAGGTTTTGTCAGCGCCACCGCAGCACTGCTCTGGCAAACGGACCTGACCCAAACCCCGGAGGAAATCGTGCAGACCATCCTTTCCTCCGCCCAAACCGTAGACGGCTGGAAGATTCTAACCAAGCAGGAGTGATGTTCTTATGGATAAACATAGAGTAATTTTTGAAGACAGCAATGGCCGCAGGGCAGCTCTGGAACTGTGCTGTTTTTGCTAGAAAGTCACTGACTTAAACCACCCCGAAACCTGTGTACATTATGCCGAGGATTATGTGGACAAAAGCTGCTCTACCTTCGTGCAGGTCGATGATGTTGAAAAGCGACTGCAAGAAGCCCTTGCTTGCAAATGTAATTCCGCAAAAGAATAACGCCAAATACGAACGAACTGCGTCCCACCCGGACGCAGTTCTTTTTTGTAAGCTTTGTTGCAATTTTTATGGATCAAAGGTGTAATAACACGAGGAGTGAAAGTATGGAGATTTGTATTTCGGAACTCAAAGGAAAAAGAATTGTTGTTCTCTTGGACAACGAGATGAAGATCGTTAGACCTGTGTATGATTTTCTTAGGTTTCAGCAACAAAAAGGACGTGCCATAAACACATTAAAGGCATATGGTACCGATCTGTGCCTGCTTTGGACTTTTCTCCAAAAGAATGGCTATGCTTATGACCAGGTCACCCCGCGTCTGATTGCCGAATTTATTGATTATCTTCGTGGAGGAGATGAAATGCTTTATCTGTATCGGGAAAGCATTAGAAGCAATCGCACTATTAACCGGATTTTGAGTACGGTATATACATTCTACCGGTATCAGGCGGATATGCATGAGATTGACAACCCGATATTGATGCACGAAATAAACAGGCCCTTTAATATGTTCAAGGGCATTCTAGCGCACACAAGGTCAGATAACAAGATAAAGCAATCTGTATTTAAACTGAAAGAAAGTCAGTATGCTATTCACATTGTAATGGATTCTGAGATAAAACTGGTTCTAGGTCAGCTCACAAAACGTAGGGATATCTTGTTATACAAGATGCTTTATCTAACCGGTGCCAGAATCCAAGAAGTGTTAGATTTAGAAATAGAGGATATTCCGGTTCCGGATATGTCCAAATCCATCTGTGTTTTACACCAGATTCGTTCTAAAGGTAAGTACCGTGATCTTTATGTCCCTATGTCGCTAATCGCAGAGCTTGACGAATTCATAATGGAGGAACGTAGTCGGATCGAAACAGATCATAGCTATATCTTTGTATCAGAGCAGCCTAGACAGCTTGGAAAACAACTTACTTATTCAGCCGTATACGACAAGCTGAAGAAAATACAGGCCCAAGTTGGAGTGCAATTTAATTTCCATGATTTGCGACATACTTTTTGTTCCAACCTCGTCGAGTCGGGCTTGGATGTCAGTGTGGTGAGAATTATCATGGGACATGAGCACATTGCCACCACACAAAAGTATACCCATCTGTCAGATCCCTATATTGAGGACAGCCTTTCCCAGTATTGGAATCAAAGTTCTTTAATTGGAGGTGAAATTGATGCTGAATAACCAACCCACTGGAGACCTGTGGCATTTGCAGGACAATGATGTGGAGTCTCAATGGTTTGGACAAACTTTTCATTTTGACTTTGCCTACATACATAGTGAAGAAATGAAGTCGGTGTTCAAGGAATATATTTGGCAAAATTCGAGAACTAGGAACAATACATTGGCAAAGCTTAAGCAGGATGTTGTTAGATTTCAACATTTTGCGTTGTTTGCAGAACAGCACGCAATTCAAAGCTTTGCTGAAATTAGCAACTCAACAATTGATTTGTTTTTGTCTTACCTACGTACAGTAATCTCTTCTAAAACACAAAAGCCCTTATCATATCATTCACAAAGGAAAATAGTAGGCACCCTCAAATCTATTATGGGATGGTGTGGTATCCACAATCCAACCGCAATACCTCCCGTAGAGGTATTTACAGGCAGAGAATTTAGTCAAAGAGATTCTCACTTAAAAGTGGAATTCATCCCAGACGAAACAATGGCGCAAATTAATATGGCATTGAAGCTTGAAGAAAATCCATACATTAGATATGGAGCGGTCATTCTAAAATGTACAGGAATGCGGATAGGAGATCTTCTAAAACTTCGTATGGATTGCGTCAAGCCTCACCCGATCAGTGGCTATACGATTTCCTGGTACGAGCATAAAAACCGACGGGAGCGCCCCCCGACTCCCGTCAGTAAAGAGTGTGCTTATGCAGTCCAACAGCTTGTTGAAATCACGGAGCCGTTAAGAAAAGAAGCTGACAACAGTATAAAGGAATGCTTGTTTATTTTTAGATGTCCCCAAAGCCATCTTAAGGGTCAAGTCATTGTACCTTCTCAGAAGACCTTGCGCAGATGGTTGAAAGACTTTACAAAAACGCACAATATTCTTGATGCTAATGGAGATTTCTACAACCTTACCCCTCACAAATTCAGACGTACGGTTGGGACAGATATGCTGTCAAAAGGCGTGGATGTGAATGTGATTCAGCGGTTCTTTGGGCATTCTAGTCCTGCAGTCACCAAACGATATTACGCCGATGTAAAAGACAAAGACCGAGCAGAAGTGTTTAAGACCATTGGCATCATTGGTAATATCGAATTGATTGATGATTCTATCTTTGAAAGCCCCAATGAAAAGGATTGGTTCCAGGCCAACAAGAACAAGGCAGCGGCTCTTTGCGACGGCTACTGTACCAAACCTTTTGAAAACGGCGAGGTCTGTGACAGGCTCTTAAAGCGTCACAAGTGTTATTCGTGCAGTCGCTATATTACAACACCTGAATATTTACAGGCCCACAGAGACCATCTGGCACGGTTAGAGAGACAACTTAAAGAAGGTGCCATCTATGGTGAGCATTATGCAGAGCATTTTCGCCCCACCATGGAGGTGCTGAAAGTCATCATTGAAAGATTGGAGGAACTGCAAAATGGCGAAACAGAACCTTGCGTTGCAACTGCAGACCATTGATTCTTCTACTGATTGGGAATCTGTTATGATTGGCAATTCCTGTTTCACGGAGGATATTTGGGATCTAAGTACTTTTATCCCAGCTAAAACATTGAAGGACTGCAGAAAGTACTTGAACTTTGCGTACATCAATAACGAATCCATGAAGTGCACAGTCAAACAGTATGCTTATTACAAGCTAGGTAGGGTAAAACCCCAGACGATGAAGAGCGTGGTTAATAGCCGGCTACCCTCTTTTTTTGAATTCTGTCAAGCTAACGGCATTTCCAGTTTTTCGGAACTAACAAGAGAACACTTTCTTGCATACAGTCTTTGGTTGAAAGATGAGAAAAAAGTATCTCAGATGTATGGTTATCACTGTGTCCATGCATTAGAGGAAATTATTCAAGTTGGTCGGATCAAGGGCTGGGATGTTCCAAAAACAAATATCTGCCAAGGTGTTACAGCATATCAACTTTGGGATACAAAAAAGTCGTGGAAAACTAATAAGACCAAACCCATCCCACCTGATGTGTTTGACAAGATCCTACATCACGCAGTACGTGACGAAAAAAACGTGTTGACCAAGGCGGGGATTATTATTCAGAGCCAGACAGGACTGCGCATAAATGAGGTCTTATCCATCCAAGAGGGGTGCGTGAAGACTACCTCTGATGGCTATGACTATATGGAAGTTAAGATTAGCAAAACAGAAAAGGGTGAGGCGATCATCCATAAGGTATTCATTAATGATCTGGTGAAGGATACGATTAATGAGCTTTCTGGAGTTACCGCATCGCTGCGCAAAGAAAGCGGCTTGAAAGAGCTATTTTTGATTCGACGGCGCGGAATTCACGTGTTAAAAACTGACAGCTGGCATACATATACGCTCCCGCATTTCGTTGAGCAATGGAATATTCGTGATAGTAAGGGCGAGTTGTACCATCTAACATCACACCAGTTCCGGGCTACCTTTGTCCGGGAATTGGTGAAGCAAAAAGTTCCTATTAGCATTATTATGAAACAATATGCCCATGTCTCGGTTGAAATGACTGCCCATTATCTAACACTCCAAGCAGAGGAAATTAAAGAGGTCTATTCCGATATGATCCTCAGCCCAGAATCCAAGATTGCCGGACTGAGGGCCAAGGAGATTAAGAGCAAACTGGATCATTTGTTTCACGGAAAGACGAAGACAGAGATTGACGACGTTATCTCTGAATTAACCAAGACTATGAGTTTTAATCCGCTGCCTACGGGAGTATGTCTATATGATTTCCGCCGGGGTAACTGCACGGATGGCGACGGATGCTTCATGTACAACTGCCCCAACTACATCACCGAAGTTCAATTTTATCCCCTTTTGAAGAAAGAATTAGATCTGCTGGAAGCGGAAATGAGTAGATTGAAAGAGTTGGGGCATGAACGCCAATGGCAGGTGGAATATGTTAAGTATAAATATTTGAAACCCCTCGTAGAAGAGCTGGAGGTGCAACTAGGTGAAGAAAATGACTGAAAAACGGGCTTCTGCATTACAAGTTCACAACGCCCGGAGGCACCATGACACAATTGAGAGGGTTAATCAAGCAATTGATAGCTTAAAAGCGCGGGAAGCGTATATTAACTTTGAAACGGTTGCAAAGGAGGCTGGAGTTTCTAGGGCAACCCTGTACAACAACCCAGCGTTGAAGGAACGTGTTGTGGGGCTTAGAGCTGTTTCCCGTTGCCCGACGGCTGAAAATAAAAAAAAGAAGCCCCAAAGTGCTGTAAGTACACTCAGGGCAAAGATTCGAAAACTTGAAGAAGATAAGAAAAATTTAATTGCTCAGCTTATTGACTATGAGGAAATAAAGGCAGAGAACGAGCGGCTTAGGCGACAACTATTAATTGGAGTGACCAGTAAAAAATAGAGACTATTTTGATTGCTGAAGTCGGATTATACACTGATTTTTGTCTAATCGGGAATAAGTCGTTGATTTACAATGCTTTTTCCCGTATTAGACAGGCGGCTACTGAAGATAAAGGTTGGACTCGAACCAACGTAGGATTAACCGTCGCATTTACAGTGCGATGCCATTGCCGCTAGGCGACTGACCCATATATTGATATTGTAAATGTGTCCAAAATAGTCAAAAATCTTAGTTTCTAAGATTTTTAGCTATAGCAGACCGAAAAATCCTATGCTATAATCCAATTACAAAGCCAACCGGGAGGTGTGAAATGGACAACCCTTTAACAATCGGGTCGCTAATAAAGCGACACATTAAAATGCGCGGACGGACAGTCAAGGAAGTTTCTGAGGCACTTGGAAGAAATTATACAACCTTTTGCGGTGTTCTCAATCGCAATGCTGTTGATGCTGAATTGTTATTTGAATTAGCAAACTACCTTGATATTGATCTGGTTTGGATGTCCCAGCTCTTTGATCACCGCAAGCCGATTAGTTCCCTGGCTCGCTACCAAATGCCTCGCATGTGCAGAGATCTGCGAGAGCATGATTATCCGGATGTATGCCAGCAGATGGACCGTTGTATTAAAAACAATCCGGATAGTATTGCGGATACAAGACGAGAGCTTATTAGTATCTACTCCAATGTATTCTATCTTTTGGATGTCTTAATGCCAGAAAATGATATTATTCGCATTACGGTGGAGCGAGGCAAAGAGAAATACTACTGTATTCCATTAGAAACGCCAGTTCCATCAAGAGGCCGAGGCGTTCAGCAAATATATGATGGCAACGAAATGTTAAACCAACTGATTCTCCAAAGAAAGGAAGAACTACAATGAAAATTCTGTTTTGTAATATTACCTATATGAACCACTATATTGGAAACATTGAAGAGGATGTCCCTCGCGGAGGTGGTGCTTGGGTGAAAACCCACAAAAACGCCCATGAGAAGTGGAATTTCCTCAATATGAATGGTAATTGCTATGGCTTCGCTATGAACAAAGGTGATCAGTTCCATATTGAAAGAATTGAGGGAACTTCTCGCCAGGATACACAGGCAGACGATGTTATTGTCGTTTGGTGTGCACCGAAGCCTACAGGCGATACAGTAATTGTTGGCTGGTATGAGCACGCGTCTGTTTATCGCTATTATCAAGATACCTGTGGATCTCCCTTTGGCATTGCTCGGCACTATTTAGCAGTGGCTAATGCAGATGATTGCTATTTGCTTCCTGAGGAGATGCGTTCTTATGTAATCGGTCGTGCAGCAACAGATGGTCAAGGCAGAGGCTTTGGTCAGAGCAATATTTGGTACGCTGACTCCGATTATGCCAAGGAAGCAATCATTCCGAATGTTGTGGAGTATATCTACAATAATCGTGAACATCGTATCAATAAGACTAATGCGGCATTCCAAGCTCCTGAGAACATCAATACACCGCTGTCAGAAAATGAAGACACTCTGGCAAGCAAATACTTCGATGAAAACGAGTATATGGCTTTTTTACCTCTCGGATTCCGTGCCTTCCAGGCCGCGCCTACAGGGGATAATGCGTATTATCTTGCAGCATCCCTTAAAGGACTCCATCAATACGCATCGGCTATTGAATGGTTCAAAAGGGCCATCGAAATTGAGGGTGATTCTTGGGATACAACATCCAATCTTCCGTATCTGCTGATGGAATGTGGAAAATATCACGAGGCAATTGAAGTAACAAAGAAACTGTTGACTTTCTCTGAGGCTAAAGAAGAGGAAGTTAAGCACGAACTGTATAGCTGTCTGGCTTACAATTATTTCTACTCCGGACAGGTTGACGCATCTATTCCTTACTTGGATCTGATTATTGCTGAAAGTAAAGATCTGAATTTCGTGGACTTTGTAAAGAGCACCAAAGAATTCTGGCTAAGCCAGCAATAAAAGATAAACTCACTCCTCACTCTCTCACTCCACAAATCCCGCACTCCACATCTCGGGGTGTGGGATTTGTGGTTATTAAGGTTGTTTGGTGGAACCGGCCGGGCTTGAACCAGCGACGCCCAGATTTTCAGTCTGGCGCTCTACCAACTGAGCTACGGTTCCAGGTGGGGTGGCTGACGGGAATCGAACCCGCGATGGGCGGAACCACAATCCGCTGCCTTACCGCTTGGCTACATCCACCATGTATGGTGACGCCTGCGGGAATTGAACCCGCATTTCCAGCTTGAGAGGCTGGCGTCCTATCCATTAGACGAAGGCGCCATAT
>JAZRKL010000054.1:0-11679 GCA_045646265.1 Faecousia sp. | reverse complement strand
CGGCCCCGAAAACGAATATTTGTAAAATACCTAACTGTAGGGAACGGCCTGTGTGCCGTTCCTGTTTGCATATTTGAGGGTTGCTTCAAGGAATGACACATAGGTCATTCCCTACATATACATTTTGAGACAGCCCCCTTTGCATCTTGCAAGTGTCAGATGGATTTGATACAATAAGAAAAATGTAGGAAGGGGGTGCTTGCTATGAACCAAAAGACCGACTATATCGCCGTATTTGACTCCGGCGTGGGCGGGATCAGTGTGCTGCGGCAGCTTAAAAAAGTGATGCCCAATGAGCGCTATTTATATTTTGGAGACTCTGCCAATGCCCCTTACGGCACAAAGCCGACCAAACAGGTACAGCAGCTTGCCCTGGCAGTGGCGCAGCGTTTGGTGAACCAGGGGGTCAAGGCTCTGGTGGTTGCCTGTAACACCGCTACGGCGGTGGCCATTGATATTCTGCGCCAATCCTACCCCGACTTGATCGTGGTGGGTATTGAACCTGCTTTGAAGGTGGGTGCGGACAAGTACCCCGGCGGACATATTGGCGTCATGGCAACACCTGTGACTTTGGAGGGTGATAAATTTCACCGGTTATTGGATCGGTTTGTTGACCGTTGCCAAATTTCCTTAATCAGCGCGCCGGGGTTGGCGGATCTGGTGGAGGAAGGAAAACAAAACGGCCCGGAAGGCGAAGCGCTGCTGGGCAGACTTTTGCAGCCCTACCGGGGAAAGCTGGACGCGCTGGTCTTAGGCTGTACCCACTACCCCTTTGCCGAAGAAACCATTCGCAAGATTTTGGGTGACGAAACGGAGCTTCTGGACGGAGGAAAAGGCACAGCTACCCAGACAAAGCACCTGCTGCAGGAGCGGGGGTTGCTGTACGATGGCCCCGGCGAAGTGGTATTCCAAAACAGCCTTCCGGACGGGCATATGCTGGAGCTGTCCCGGAAGCTGGCTGAGTAAGGAGTGGCGGATATGGATGAAATTCTGGTGATCGGCATTGCCGGTGGCAGTGGCAGCGGTAAAACCACGCTGATGAAAAATCTGGTTGAAAAGTTTGGCGAGGATGTGGCGGTTATCAGCCACGATAACTACTACAAGCGCCATGATGAACTGACCTATGAGCAGCGGTGCTTAATCAATTATGACGAGCCGGATGCCTTTGAAACGGATCTGATGGCCAAGCATCTGGATATTTTGAAACAGGGACAGGCTATCGAATGTCCCGTATATGATTACACGATCCATAACCGCAGCAATGAGGTGGTGCGGATCGAGCCAAGACCGGTGATCATTGTGGAAGGCATTTTGATCTTTGCTGATGAAGCGCTGCGAGAACTGATGGATATTCGCATTTTTGTGGACACCGATGCGGATGTGCGGCTGTGCCGCCGGATCAAGCGGGATGTCAACAAGCGGGGCAGAACTTTGGAGTCCGTTTTGTCCCAATATCAGCAGACGGTAAAGCCTATGCATGAAAAATACGTAGAACCCAGCAAGAAATATGCCAACCTCATTGTTCCCGAGGGCGGTAAAAATTACGTGGCACTGGATATGATCATTGACCGGCTCCAGCGCCATCTGGATAAAAAATAAAGGATGCGACTATGAGTCTTTCTATTTCCGCGGCATGTCTGATGTGCCATTTTAACCGCAACATGAAAAAGGCCCAGGCTCTGGGCGACAGTGAAACCGCAGTGGCCTTTGGAAAAGACCTGATGCGGATGTACCTGGATGCTCCTGAGGGAATCAGTTCTCCCTGGTTCAGCCCTCAGGTGGCAGAGCTTTTTCAAAAGTATTACGGCCTGGATGACAACCAGTACGAAGAAGAAAAGCGGCAGGCCAATGCCTTTGTGATGGAGCGCTTTGACCAGATTCAGAGGATGGTGCAGACGGCGGAAGATCCTGTGTTTGCGGGATTGCAGGTTGCGATTTTGGGAAACTACCTGGATTTTGCCGCGCTGCAGGGCAATGTCAGTTTTGAGAAACTGGAAGATATGCTGCAGGAAGCTTTAAAGATGGAGCTGGACCGGCAGGTTTATGAAAATCTGAAAGCAGACCTTGCAAAGGGGAAAAAGCTTCTGTACCTGACGGATAATGCCGGTGAGATCGGCATGGACCGGATCTTTGCGGAGGCGCTGCAAAAGGCATATCCCCACTTGGAGATCACCTTCTGTGTCCGGGGCGGCAATACCATCAACGATGCCACCCGGGAGGATGCCGAAATCGTAGGCATCCCTTTCCCCGTTATTGATAATGGCAATCTGGTCAGTGGCACGGAGCTTTCCATGCTCAGCGCGGAAGCCAAAGCCGCCATGGACAGCGCCGATGTGATCATTTCCAAGGGAATGGCCAACACCGAGACCCTTTACGGCAGCGGCTATCCCATCTATTATGCCTTCTTGGTTAAGTGCGTCCGCTTCGTGGAAGCCTTCGGGAAACCCTTGATGACTCCCATGCTGGTGAAAGAACAAAAGTAAGAAAAAAGTCCGCCATCAGGCGGACTTTTTTGGTGAGAACATATTGATAAAAGAAAGAACACACGCAGCCAGTAACAGCAGCACTCGCAGTAATTGTATAATGAGCCAGGAATAGCTGCCGTAAATTTGCGGAAGGATGAACTTTAACGCGGTTATAACGGAACTTTGATTATACAAAATTTGCAAGGAAGATAACAGAGAAATGAAACAGCACACAAACAGTATGATTTTCCAGACTTTTTTCATAACCACACCAATCCTTACGAATTAGATTGTGTATCAGCGGCAAATGCCGGTGGTTCGGGCAGTATTTCTGCTGCTTTGCAGTTTACATAATTCCAAGAACGGAAATCCTCTGCTTTTGCGATCCAGCGATTTTCCAACAACGCTTTTGCTTCTTCCGCCACGGCTTTGTCCGGTGCTTCCAAAGAAATCTTTTCGATATAAGGCACAGCGCCATGTCCCAGAGAAGTAAGATAATGTACATCCACCGTTTCCATCTTACCGGACAGATAAGCGTTTACATTATATTTGGCCACCTGCGTATCCACATCGGCCCAGCTGACAGCGGCACCGATAACCAGCGCGGTGATCAGCACGGCTTTCATGTAGGCAAACTTAGGCACAAACAGCCAGACAGATGCCAGAATTGTTACAATGCCCAGGAAAACCATCACTACCTGGGTCAGCACCCGCAGCCTAGTCAGACCGTAGCTTTCAATATAAAGAATCATTTTGGCGCTGGCTGCGCAGACAAAGAACAATGTCACAATGCCGATAAACAGGCACAGCAGCCGGGTAAACAGGGGCGCCTGTTCTTTTTTGCACAGGGAAAGACTCAAAATAATGATGCTTAGATTGATGGCACACAGCCATGCCATCTCGAAAAATCCCCGGCGGGCATACTCTGCCAGCGTGAAATCCTCCGGCAGCACACCGGCAAAGCCGCCGGTAAAATAGGCAAGCTGGCTAACCAGATACGCGCAGTAGACAAGACAAACAACGATAAGAAGCGTATTGACCGTCAGCGGTGACATACCGCGACTGGGTCTAACCAATAAAGGCCTCTTTTGCGTATGCTGCAGCGCGGCATTGCGGGTGTAAAGAACAAAAGCAAGGCAACCGCCAAACAGAACGGTCATGATAATTTCTCCAATGGAGAAATCCGGCAGATGCTTCAGCATCCCCTCAAAAGCCGCGTCTGCCTGCACAAGAAGCGGTACGATAATCAGCAGCACCGGAACAGCAATGCCCAGACCCAGAAGGACGGCGCTGGTTTTTTGCCCAACAGTGCCGCTGCGACGGAAGGCAATGCTCAGCCCACGGCAGGAAGCCGGCAGTTCCCCAACACCGAAGCCAAAAAAGGTTGAAAAGGCATCGGCAAGAGAACGAATACCCCCGGCGGGATAACGGTTTTTCCTGGAAAGCAGCGTCAATCCCAGATTGGTGCTGACAAACAGAAAACAAGCCATGACAAATTTCACCAGAGCATCGTCGGTCCGGGCAAAGGACGCACAGATTACCAGACTCAGCAGCAACAGTGTGACGCTGTATGCCCTGAGTTTTCGTCCGCAGCACAGCAGATAGCCGATGCTGCACAGAACGCACAGGCCATAGGCAATGGCAAAGCCTAAATTCAAGCCACCGAAAAATGCGCAGTTGACCAAAAACAGAGAAATAAGAAGAATCAGAACACCAAAAATCAGTTCCTGCTTTCCGACAGGAAAGTGTTTACCGGTTTGTTCCGGGATATTTTCCATGGTTTAGTCCTCCTTGAATTCCAGAAGATCCCCCGGCTGGCATTGCAGCTCCCGGCAGATGGCTTCCAGCGTGCTGAAACGCACAGCTTTGGCCTTGCCGGTCTTTAAAATAGAAAGGTTGGCGGGAGTCAAGCCAATACGGTTGCAAAGCTCCAGAGAGCTCATTTTCCGCTTTGCCAGCATAACATCCAAATTTACAATGATCGCCATGGCAGCCTCCTAGATGGTAAGGTCGTTTTCTTCACGCAGCTCCACGGCGGCGGCAAGAATATTTTTGACCAGGCTGACGATCAGTGCCAAGAAAGCCATGATAACTACAACAAAAATCAGCGGCTGATAAAAACAGGCGGCGGGAATGCAGATCAGGCTTACCCCGGCGCAGCACCAGCGGATGCGGCGGACATAGCTTACATTGGCCTGGACGAAGACCAGATCTTTGAGAAGATTGGTAATGATCCGGTCCACACACCAAAGGGCATATAAGACAAGGGGAACGCACAGATAAAAACTGCATAGAACAGCAGCGTTGCCCTGAGGACTCAAAGCACGGAAGCATTGATACACCTTAAGAACCCAGGGGAAGCAAAAAATCAGTACGATCACCGCAAGGCCAATGATGCGGTTACACCAGAGCGTAAATTTAGCGGATAGTTTCGAAGTCATAGTAATCCCTCCTTATAGGAAGACATTACCACATAAATTATCGAATGTCAATAATAAATTATTGAAAATAAAAAAACCGGCATGCGTTTGCATGCCGGTTTTGGGGTTAGATGCATGTGAAATAATTGCATCAGCTCATGGAATTTTCGTAGGTGGGGATCTCAGCGGACGCGCCGATATCGAAATAGCTGTCCAAGATGCCTTTGGCTACAGCACCCATGGCGCTGCCGCTGCCGGCCTTTTCGCCGTAAACGGCAATGGCGATTTCGGGCTTGGAAGCCGGTGCGTAGCAGACGAATGCACCGTTATCATCCTGATTGCGAACACCGGTCTGGGCAGTACCGGTCTTGGCACAGACCCTAACGGGATACTTGTTAAATATGCTGACAGCAGTACCGGTCAGCCGACCGTCGCCGTAGTGGGCAACCATCTCCATACCCTGTGTGTAGGAGAGATAAGCATCATTGGGCATATCCATAATATTGGCAATCTTAGGGGGATTTTCCAGAATCAAGCTGCGGTAGTCCGTAGATACCACACGGTTTAAGAAGGTGGCACTGTAGCGGGTGCCGCCGGTGGCAAGGGTAGAAACATAAACACACAGCTGCAAGGGTGTGAATTTATGGTCGGACTGGCCGATGGCAGAGGTGATACTGTCGGCAGCTGTCCATGCCTGCTGATCCTTACCGTAGAGCTTTTTCTTGGTTTCCGGGTTGGCACGGCGGCCTCTGTTTTCCGGCAGCTCGATACCGGTAGGCTCGCCCAGACCCAGATCTTTTGCGGCAGCGTCCATATGCTCCCATGAGAAATCCTTCATATCCGCCAACTCGTAGAAGAAATAGTTACAGGAAACACAAAGGGCTTCTCTGGCATTGATAAAGCCGTGGGTACCACCGGAGGAGGTAAAGGCCAGACAGGAGGCTTTAAAGCCGGCGGTCTGCCAGTATTTCAAGAATTCACCCAGGTCTTGAATTTCGGTGTCCATGTTGATGACCTTTGCCCGGATCGCCGCAATGACCATGGTCATCTTAAATGTGGAGCCGGGCGGGTACGCAGCGGAGATGGCCCGGTTATAAAGGGGTTTCAAGGGATCTTCCATCAGCGCGTCATAGTTATCCCGGAAGGTGGCCAGATCGTAGGTGGGATAACTGGCACAGGCAAGGATCTTACCTGTGTTGGGGTCCATAACCACAACGGCGCCGCCTTCGACATCTTTACCTTTCGCGTTGGGACTTGGGTCATCCCGAAGCCGGACAATGGTTTTTGCAAGCTCGTCTTCGGCAACCTGCTGCAGGTCAATATCGATAGTGACTTCTACGTTTTTGCCGGCCACGGGCATTTGCTTATATTCGGATTTTACAAGGGTGCCATCAGGCATCATGGTATCAACGCGAATGCCGTCGATACCTGCCAAATGCTCTTCAAAGGCCATTTCGAAGCCACTTTGACCGACTTCCGCATCATAGGAGTAACCCAGCGGTTTGTAATACTCCCACTGCTCTTTGGTCATAGGACCTACATAACCCAGAATATGGGCAGCGTATTCCGTGTGGTATTCCCGGACGGTGGAGGCTTCCACGTTCAGACCGGGAACGTTCAATTCCAAAATGGCGGCACGTTCCTCGTCGGACGCGTCCTCAATTAAGATATAGTTCGGCAGAGGGACACAGTCGCGGAGGGTCAGCTCATAGCGGATACCCAGCACCAGCCGGGCTTCCTCGTCGGTCCATTCCTCCGGGAAGCGGTAGCTTTCCCGAAGCTGCTGGATCAGCAGTGGCGCGGAAATGTCGGAGTCCAGAGCGCCACGGTTTTGCAGGAATTTCTGGAAATAGTCCTGCCACGCGGAATTATACTCATCCAGTGTATAGACATAGGGGCGTTCTTTGGAGATCGGAAAATGGTCGGTATATTCGATTCCCAGCTCCTGGCACAACTTTACCAGATTGTAAATGGATTGGTTGGGGCCTTCGGAGCTTCGCAGGACATAGTGGTTAATGGTCAGGTTATAACTGGCGCGGTTACCCACCAGAACGTTACCGTTCCGGTCCAGAATATGACCCCGGGCCGCCTTTACATAGGTCCAGGTAACATAGGTGGTGGAGTTATCGATGACACCGCCGGTTTCGTATACCTGCTTGTCATACAGCGTAAAGGCAAACCAACCCAGAACGCAGCCAAACAGCAGCAGAACCAGATGCGCGCGAAATTTGGTTAATCTTTCCATGTTTTTTCTCCGATTTTTTCAACAGCGGTGATTAAGGGGTACAAGATGGGGTAGCTGAGCAGAGACAGACCGCTTGTGATCAAAAAGCGTACGATCCGAATCAAAGATGTGTTTTGGAACAAAAGGCCAAAGGCAAAGATGCCCATTTCATAGAGGATCACGGCTGTGCAGGCGCAGAGCATGGTGGAGCTAAGACTCTTCCGGAAGAAGCTCTGGCGGGCAATGGCCGCGAAAATGCCCAGAATGGGGATCAAAGCGATTACATAATAACCGGGCGCGGTACCGGAAAACTGATAAAAAAGGGCGGCAAGCAGAGAGAAAAGCGCGCTTTTTTCAGCACCCAGCTCTACACAGATCAAAATGATAGCGCAGGGAACCAGATTGGTGGTGGCACCGAACAGACGGACTCTGCAAAGAATGACATCCTGTATAACGGATAGCACTACCAGCATGACGGCATAAAGCACCCACCGCAGGATGGTCAGACGCTGACTTGGTGTCAGGTACAGTTTGTTGAGCAGGCTTGTACCGGTTTTATCGGGACGGAATTCATACTTACGTTTTGCCATGGCCGTTACCCTGCGTTGTATTCTGTGATGATGAACACCTGCTCCAGTGTGTCAATATCCGCAGCGGGGCTCAAAAGCGCGTATTTAGCAACACCGGTGTCGGCAAAGCCGGCATCGATGACATATCCCAAAATCAGATCCCGGGGGTAGGTGGTAGAACCGGAGGTGACAACTTTGTCGTGGTTACGGATAACGGAATCGGTGGGCAGATAGTTCATGCGCAGCAGGTCCTCCGAACCCTCAATATAGTTACCCTGTACCATGCCATTATAGCCGGAGGAGGCAATGGTGGCACTGATACCCAGAGAAGAGTCCAGAATGGTTCTGACTACCGCGTAATTGGAACCCACTTCTGTGACCTGTCCCACAACTTCGCCGTAAGCGGTAATGGCACACATTCCCACGTCAATACCCGCATTGGTACCCCGGTTGATGGTCAGTGTATTTGACCAGTCGTTGGAGCTCCAGGCAATGATATAGGCATCAACCGGCTTGTAGTCCTCGTGGGTGTTCACCAGATCCAGCATTGCCCGCAGGCGGTCGTTTTCACGGGAAACGGAGTCAGCCACACGGGCATCGTCTTCCATCTGGGCGATCTTTTCTTTCAGAGCGATATTTTCCGCCAGCAGGGACTCATAGTTAAAAATGTAGCTGTAGATCTGCTCTGCCTGGTCTTTCAGCTTGCTGACGCCGGTACGCAAAGGTGTGATCACACCCTGAACCGCCATTTCACCGATTTTCAAATCGGTCAGATTGCTGAGAACTGCCAGCAGCGCGGCCAATAGAACAGCGACCACCAGAATCACCCGGACACGGGTAGACAGATAGTGTTTCATTGTATATCCTCCAAAATTTCGGGTGCAACTGCGCGCAGCATTAAAAACAGCCGGCAAACGGGAAGCCCCATCACATTGTAATAATCGCCCTGCAGCTTATCGGCAAAAAGCGCCGCGCCTCCCTGAATGCCATAGGCACCGGCTTTATCCATAGGCTCGCCCGTTGCCACATAGTCAGCAATTTCTTTTTGCGACAGGGGACGAAAATGGATATCGGTTACTTCCGTATGGGTCAGACAGGTATTTCCCTTTAACACGGTCACGCCGGTCATCACCTGATGATCCCGGCCGGACAGAGCGGTGAGCATGGCACGGGCATGGGCTTCATCGGTGGGCTTGCCGAGAATCTGACCGCCCAGCACAACGATGGTGTCTGCGGCAATTACCACATCCTCCGGCTCCCGCTTAACCGCCATGGCTTTTAATTTGCTGACTCTGGCCACTTCCTGTGCAGGATCCTGCCCGGGATCCATGGCCTCGTCAATATCTGCCACTTGGACAGCAAAGGGAATATGGAATAAGCCTAAAAGCTCTTTTCGCCGGGGAGATTGGGAAGCTAAGATCAGTTGCATAAATCAGTCAATTCCTCTTAAGTAAAGTCCCCGGGTGCAGGCGCCGGGATCAAAGGATACGGGGTTGGCACGGCAGCCAAGAATGTGGTCTACCTCCCTGGGGTTTTCGGTGGTGAAGTACAGCCGTACCGCCCACAGACCCAGATGGTCCAGATCGTTCTGGCGGTCCAGCAGGTTCAGCTTTTTGCCGTTCAGCAATACACTGCGGCAGCTATTGCCGTCCTTAATCACAGGAAATTCCGCGCCGGTTTTGTCCACCAGCTTGGTGGGCGTTAAATGGCAGGTGCATTGTCCGGTTCTGCCCTGCATCAGACAGTTTTCTGTAACCATCAAAGGCAGGCGACCGTATACCAACAGCTCACAGGGAACGGCTTTGCTGACATCCCGGATCTGGGGCAGCGTCATTTCAAAGCTTAAGGTAGCGGAGCGCAGCTCCAGCTCCCGGGCGGCATTCATTGCCCAGGAATTATACAGGTTCAAACCAAAGTCTCCGCGGACACCCATGCCGCATTCCCGAACCGGGAGCAAATGCCCCAGATTGCCTACAAGGGCTTCTCTGACACCCAGACTTTTCAGCGTAAGCAGGTTTTGCTTCAACCGGGACAGCTCACCGTCGTGGAGAATTCTGGGCAGCACAGCGCAGACATGTACCTTGGAACAAAGCTGGCTGCACCATTCGGGATCTTCAATCAGCAGATGCACGGGAACATACAGCACAGCAGGCTCCATTTTCAGCATTCTGCCTGTTACCTGTTCCCGGGAGGTGACTTGAATGGTCAGCTCCGGACGGTTGCGGTTACCGGAATATTGGGGCAGCCTGGCGGGTCTGGAAAGACGTACCGGATCCCGGCGGGCACGCAGGGCGGTCAGCTGGTTCAAAACGTCCCGCCGCAGACCGTTGATGGTGGCAGCGGACAAAACAAGACCTCGCTCAATGCTTACAGATGTGTCCACGCAATAATAAGGTGTACCGCCGGTTTTTTTCAATCTTTGGGCCAAAGCTTCCGAGGTCAATGGCTGTGTGCGGGCCGGTTCGCCGCCCTGCCCTCTGACGCTGCAAACACGGCCTTCCGGGTCAGTGACCGTCAGAATGCTTTCGCTGACGGAGACATGGGCATCAAATCGGATGGGAACCAGAGGATTTTCAGCCGCCTCATAGCTTTGACGGGCTTCTTTCAGCCATGTGGGGTCTTCTTTGGTATCTTCCCGGATGCCAAACATGGGTTTTCCGATGTTGCCGGTATAATATCCGTCGGTGAATCCCTGTCGGTTAAAGGCGGTGAGCAAGGCATCCACCATGGGGCGGGTGACTTTGCCTTTGTTCAGAGCCTGACGGTAGACACCTGTGACAGTGGCCACATATTCCGGCCGCTTCATTCTGCCTTCCAGTTTAATGGACGCGACACCCATCTGCTCCAGCTCCTGCAAATAGGGAACCAGGCAGTTGTCTTTCAGACTCAAAGGATGCTTGTTTTCCCACCGGCCATAGCCGTAGCTCTGGCGGCAGGGCTGGGCGCAGCGACCCCGGTTGCCGGAACGGACGCCAATGGCGGCGGACAGATAACACTGGCCGGAGTAACCCATGCACAGGGCACCGTGGGCAAACACTTCGATTTCAATGGGAGAATTGCGGCAAATATTTTTGATTTCTTCTTTGCTCAGCTCCCGGCTCAGAACGACCCGGGTCATGCCCCATGCGGCGCACAGCAGCACACCGGGCAAAGAGTGGACAGTCATCTGCGTAGAACCGTGAATGGGGATCTGGGGTGCGATCTGGCGGCAAAGCTGCACCACGCCCAGGTCCTGTACAATGAAAGCGTCCACACAGCTGCTTGCGGCATGGCGAATCAGTTCAATCAAATCCGGCATTTCCTTGTCGGAAACAAGGGTATTTAAAGTTAAATGAACGGCAACGCCCCGGACGTGGCAGTATTTCACTGCTTCCGTCAGGGTCTGGGGTGTGAAGTTTTTCGCGCCTTGGCGGGCATTGAAGGTGCCGCAGCCTAAATAGACAGCGTTTGCACCGTTCTGTACCGCGGCCCGAAGGGCTTCCATTGACCCGGCAGGGGCAAGAAGTTCCAACATAGCATTCTCTCTCCATTATGGTATACTTGTAAACATTATAACACAATCCTGCGTATAACGCTACCCCGGTAATAAAAAATTAAGAAATTTCCTGCTAAAAGATAAATGATCGTTTAGCGGCGAGCCGCCGCCCCCTTTTCGCACCAGGACGTCTACTCGTCGTTGCTGCCTGGCCTTGCCCGGTATCGTTTTTGCGGTGGTAAATGATCGTTTAGCGCACCATCGATGTGTCATCCTGAGCGTAAGCGAAGGATCTCCGGGGCACCGATAGACCGGAGATTCTTCGGCCTAAAGGCCTCAGAATGACAGACATGGAACGACACCGAGCGGTCGCGAGCCTGACCGCCGCCGGTGGCGGATAAAGGGAAGGCACAGCGTGTGCAGCGGTCAAAATTTCGTGAGCGAATAGCGAACAAGAAATTTTGGGTACCGCAAACGGACACGGGAAGTATCGAAAAGTACTGCACTATGCACGCATTGGCTGCGG
>JAZRKL010000053.1:0-19444 GCA_045646265.1 Faecousia sp. | reverse complement strand
CGTCAGCCCATCGGCTTCCTATGCTTCGCCTGAACCAATTATCCATCCCCCTTAGGTCGCAGATTCTTGAGCCATGGGGCAGTTCTAAGGCAAGACACCGCTTCGCAGACGGGCTTGCTGCCCTTCAAGAAGCGGTAACGAAGCATTAGGACTGCTCCGTGGCTCAAGAACGGATTCGGATTATATTGGTCAGGCTAACGTAAACCGCGGTTATCATTTCAGTTCCCACACTTTGATCTGGCTGGCTTTCTCGTATAGCTTCAAATAGCTGTCATAGCGGGTCGGCTCCAGCGTTCCCTGCTCCACAGCATCACGAATGGCACAGCCGGGTTCTTTCCGGTGGGTACAATCATGGAACTGACAATTTCCGATATGGACACCGAAATCCGGAAACGCGTACTGAAGATTCTCCTTCAGCATCACATCCATCTGGTCGGTATCAAAGGAAGAGAAACCGGGCGTATCCGCCACAAAGGTATCATCTCCCAAATTGTACAGCTCCACATGCCGTGTGGTATGGCGACCGCGGCCCAGCTTTTCAGACACTTCCCCGGTGGCCAGGCCCAGCTCCGGACACAGGGCGTTGAGCATGCTGCTTTTACCCACACCGGAGTTGCCGGTAAAGGCCACCAGTTTTCCCCGGATCATTTGCCGAAGCTGTTCTACACCCTCACCGGTCTCAGCACTGGCGCAAATTACCGGAAAACCCGCGCTGCAATAAATGCGCCGCAGATCTACCGCAGGGTCCAGATCGCATTTGTTGATGCAGATATACACCGGCACTTCCCGGTCGCCGGCAATGGCCGCCACCCGGTCAATCAAAAACGGTTCCGTTACCGGATTGACATTGGCAGCAAACACCACCAACGCGTCCACATTCGCCACTGCGGGCCGCACAAAGCTGTTCTTTCTGGGCAGTACTTTTTCCACCATGCCCTTGCCCTTTTCTACAGAGATCTCAACCATATCTCCTGTTAAAGGACTTTCACCGCTGCGGCGCAAACTTCCCCGGCCACGGCAGGTGATACTGCCGCTGTCTGTCTGCACTTCATAAAAGCCACTGAGAGAGCGCACAATGCGCCCGGTTTGCGTTTTCATCATTTGGTTTCGAAATCTACCTCTAATTCGTAGGAGTTTCCTCCCAGTTCTACCACATAAGTTACCTTGCCTGTACCGGTAAGCTCCAGTTCAATGGATGTTCTGGAAGTACCGACGGTTGCCTCAAATACCACATCACCGGTATCCTTACGGGTGATCTTTACGGGATAATCTTCCAGTGCATCTTCCAGCAAGCCAAACTTGACCATCTTGGTCGTTTCCTTGGGTTTGGGGCCTTCGCTGAGCTTCAGCACCACCGTTGTGGTCACAGGCACTTCCTCACCGGATTCAACAGATTGCTCGACTACGGTATCCTTAGGCTCTTCGCTTTCCACATACTCTTCGTAGGTGATATTCATGAAGCCCGCGGCATTGAGCATTTTCAGTGCCGTGGTAATATCCTCGCCCACCAGTTCCGGCATCTTTGCCTTTTCCGGTCCCTTGCTGACATACAGGGTAACGGTGTCACCGGTCTGCACCTTATCACCGGCAGCAGGTTCCGAGCGAATGATATAGCCTTCTTCCACAGTATTGCTGGTTTCTTCAACTTCCTTGATCACCAGACTCAACTTCTGGGCATCCAGAATGGTCTTTGCGGTTTCCAGCTTCTGACCGGTTACAACAGGCATATCCCGTTTCTTGATTTCCGGACCCTTGCTGATATATATTGTGATTTTCTGGCCGTCTTCCAGAGTCGCGCCCTCTTCGGGATCGGTACGGATCACACGGCCCTCCTCAATTTCATCGCTGTTCTCTTCCTCTACCAGCACCTTCATGCCCTGTCCAATCAGGAAATTCTCCGCGGTCGTCCGTTCCTGATTTACTAAGTTTTCCATAGTCTTGACCTGGGGCTCCGGACCACGGCTGACCCAAATATGGATCTCCGTTCCGCGGCCCACCTGCTGACCGGGGTCCGGCATCTGCTTGAATATCTGACCCTTTTCATACTGCTCGTTATAGGCAATATTCGGCACCAGTATAAAGTCATCACTGACCTGCAGCATATCGTAGTTCTTGCCCACCAGCGTCGGAACGCTCACCAGATTATTATCGCCGGAAGCACCGCTGCCAAACAGCGCAATTAAGAAGACAATAATTGCAATAACCGCCACAGCAGAACAGGCAACCACAGCAATCGTTGCGATTCTGCTGCGATCCTCCTCTTCCTCATAGGCATCCTTGCGTCTTTTGGGCGGATTGCTCTTGGACGCGCCGGTCTGTCTGCCTGCAGATTCCGGTCTGCGCTGCTGCGCTGTGCCCTGAGCGGGTTGTCTGCGTCTGGGCAAGGCAGTACCTGCCGCCACACGCTGAGCAGTTGTCCTGGGAGGTGTTCTGGTTTCCGGGTTGGGCTGCAGCTGCGTTACCGCATCCGTTGGCGGAATGTTGTAATCAAAGAGGATACTGGGCAACTTACGGAACTCATCCATATCATAGAGCATGGCTGTGGCGGATGCATATCTGTCCGCGGGATCATGGGCCATTGCCTTCATGATGATCTGCTCCATGCCGCCCGGAATGTTGGGGTTGATGGTGGAAGGCATCTTTGCGCCGCCGTTAATATGCTGGATCGCAACCGCCACCGGAGACTCTCCGTTGTAGGGTGGACGTCCCGTCATCATCTCATACATGACCGTGCCCAGAGAATAGATATCGGAGCGGTCATCCACCCGGCCACCCTTGGCCTGTTCCGGGGAAATGTAATGGACAGAACCCAGCGCTTCCTTGGTCAGCGTATTACCCTGGGACATAACCCGGGCAATACCAAAGTCAGCCACCTTCACACTGCCGTTTTTCAGCACCATAATGTTGTGGGGCTTGATATCCCGGTGAACGATACCACGGGAATGGGCATGCTCCAACGCCTTGCTGATCTGGATACCAAAGTGGAGGGTTTCTTTCCAGTTCAAAACACCCTTCTTTTCCATATACTGCTTCAAGCTGATACCGTCGATCAGTTCCATAACAATGTAATCCGCGCCATTGACCGTGGAAACATCATACACAGCAACGATATTGGGATGTCCCAGCATGGCAACAGCCTGACCCTCCGCCTGGAAACGGCGACGGAAATCTTCGTCCTTGCAGTATTCATCCTTCAGTATTTTAATGGCAACCAACCGATTTAAACGGTGGCACCTTGCTTTATATACAATGGCCATGCCACCGATACCGATCACTTCCAGGATCTCGTACCGGTTGTCCAGCAAGCGGCCAATATACTTATCATTATCCATTGGTGAAACTCCTTTCGCAGCCGGACCTGGGTCAAATCTGAATCAGAACGCTGGTCACATTGTCCGGCGCTCCACGATTCTTTGCGATGTCCAGCAGCCGCTTGCAGCAATGCTGCTTGCTGACACCATGAACGACCTCGAAGAGGATCTCCTGGTCATCCATCATATTGGAAAGGCCGTCGCTGCAAAGCAGCAGGCAGTCTCCACGTTCCATCTTATGATGGAACAGGTCACATTCCACAGTTGATTCCGTACCGATAGCACGGGTAATAAAATTCTTGCCCGGATATGTTCTGGCCAATTCGGGGGTCAGTTCTCCCCGTTCTACCATCATCTGCACCAGAGAGTGGTCTTTGGTAAGCTGGCAGATGCCGTCCGAATTCACCGTGTATACACGGCTGTCGCCTACATTGACAACAGTGACTTCCGTGCCCTTTATCAGCGCGGCTGTCAATGTTGTGCCCATTCCGGAAAAGTCTTCAAATTGCGCGGCCTGGTCATACACCGTAAAGTTCGCCAGTTTGACCGCTCTTTGGAGCATCTGGTCAATGCGCTCCTGGTTCATGTTTGCGCTCCAGGATTGTTTGATTTCCTGGACGAACACATCCGCCGCCAAGGTACTGGCGATATTGCCTGATTTCGCGCCGCCCATACCGTCGCACACCACGCAAAGGAGTGTATGACGGTCCATTTGTTCAACAAGGTAGGTATCCTGATTCTGTGTTCTCACACAGCCGGGATCCGTTAAGCCCCAGCTTTGCATAGGATCTACACTCCTTTCGTGTTAGGATTGCTGACTCTTTGTATATTTCCGCCGCAGCTGGCCGCAGGACGCGTCAATGTCACTGCCTAAAGTTCGGCGGACCGTGGCGGGAATGCCGCCGTCTTCCAATATCTGCTGAAATCTGGCAACCGCTTTTTTGGTGCTGGGTTTCAGCGGACTTTCTTCCACATGGTTTAAGGGGATCAAATTCATGTGCGCCGGAAGGCCCTTCAGCCGCTTCAGCAGCAGCCGGGCATCTTCCTCCCGGTCATTGACCCCATCGATCATGGCATATTCAAAAGAAATGCGTCTGCCTGTTTCGGCATAATACTCCCGGCAGGCCTGCAGCAGTTCCTCCGTAGGGTAGGCCTTATTGACAGGCATGATGGTATTGCGTACGTTGTCACTGGGTGCATGCAAGGATACGGACAGTGTCAGCTGCAGTTTTTTCTTGGCCAGCTCCCGGATTTTGGGAACCAGGCCACAGGTAGACAGGCTGATGTGGCGCATGGAGATATTCATACCTTCAGGATCATTGATCAGCTCCAAAAAGCGCATCACATTGTCGAAGTTATCCAGGGGTTCTCCGATACCCATCAGTACAATGTGGGAAATGGGCAGACCGGAATCCACCTGTGTAAACAGTACCTGATCTACCATTTCAAAAGGCTCCAGAGGTCTTACCAGACCGCCCAGAGTAGAAGCGCAGAAAGCGCAGCCCATGCGGCATCCAACCTCCGTGGAGATACATACCGTATTGCCGTAGTGGTAGCGCATCAGCACCGTTTCCACGCAGTTGCCGTCAGAAAGCTTCCACAGGTATTTGATTGTTCCGTCCTTCTGAGATTCCTGCTTGCGCACCACCTGGGGTGCCAGAATGGGATAGCTTTCCGCCAGCGCCTTACGCAGGTTCTGAGGCAGATTGGTCATCTCATCATAAGTACGAACGCCCTTATGGAGCCAGGAAAAGACCTGCTTGGCCCGAAATCCGGGCTGTCCCAGATCTTTCAGAACCTGTGTGATCTCCGGCAAGGTCATGGATTTTAAATGCTTGGTCATGCCATCCTCCGCATCCGGCAAATAAAGAAGCCGTCGGTATCGTATTGCCCCGGTATCAATGCCAGCATACCGGATTCGTTCTTTGGGAACACACCGGGTAGGGGCAGCGGCTCTAACACAAAATTGGGGTTATCTTTTAGAAAGGCTTCCACAACGCCCTCGTTCTCACTGCGAACCAGAGTGCAGGTGGAATACAGCAGTACACCGCCGGGTTTTACATAGGCGGCCTGGGTCTGCAGGATCTTCTTTTGCAAATCAGGAAGCTCTGCCATGATAGCAGGATCCTTGTAACGGATATCCGGCTTTTTCCGGATAATGCCGTAACCGGAGCAAGGCACATCGGCAATCACCGCGTCCATCCGGCCCACCCATTCATTGCGCAGTTGGGAAGCATCCTGTTGATACACAGAAATATGGTCAAAGCCCAACCGGGCAGCGCCGTTTTGAATAAGGCCAGTCTTGTGGCTGTGGATATCACAGGAATGGATGTGGCCCTTTCCTTCCATGGCAATGGCTGCGGCAAAGGACTTTCCGCCGGGCGCGCTGCAGCAATCCAATATTTGAACATCATCACCCTTGGGAAGCTGCGCGCACAAAACGCTCAGCTTGGCTGCAGCATCCTGCACATAAAACAATCCATTTTGAAACGCGGGGAGCTGTTCCAGATTCCCCACATGGGAAAGGATCAGGCAGTCGGTCATCCACGGATGGTCTTCCGCGGGAATACCCGCCGTCTCAAGCAGCTCTTTCAGTTCCCGGGTCGTGGTACGCAGGGTATTGACCTGAACCACCGTATCCGGCGCGCTGTTATTCGCTTTCAGCATAGCCTCCATATTGCCGTGGCCCACATAACCGTCCAGCAAATCGATCAGCCTTTGCGGATGGCTGTATTTGTCCACCCAGGAAGCTGGCTGCTTCAAATGATCCTTTTCCCGCACCGCGCTGCGCAGCACACCGTTCACAAGGCCCGGGGCAAAACGCTGTTTGGGGCAGTATTTTTTTGCCAGAGCTACCGACTCATTCACCGCGGCAGACTCCGGAATTTTATCCATTTCATAAAGCTGATAGAGTCCCAGGTGCAAAATATCATGGAGCACCGGATGCAAGTCTTTCAGCTTTCCCGTCAGAAGCTGCTTCAAATAGAAGTCCAGCTTCAGCTTATTTTGCAGCACACCATAGCACAGACGGGTGGCCAATGCGGCATCACGTCCGTCCAAACGATCCCGCTGCAGGTATTCCTTCAGCACGCCGTTGGACCAGGCGCCGTCTTTGCGGCATGCGATCAGCACATTCAGCGCGGTTTCTCTTGCGCCCATGGTCAGATCTCCAGAGGATGACCCCGGAAATAATCCGGCGCTGCCATGCGCTTGCCGCCCTCTGCCTGTAAAGAACGGATCTCCACCGCACCTTCGCCGCAGGCGATCTGCAAGCCGGTTTTTGTCAATGCCAAAACCGTACCGGGCAACGCACCGTTCTTACCGGGTACGACGACAGTGCTGTGAATTTTAAACTTGGTACCCGCAATTTCCGCTGTGGCCACCGGCCAGGGGTGCAGACCCCGGACATGGTCATGAACCTGCAGGGCGGTCTTGCGCCAATCAATGGGGCACATGGTCTTATCCAGCATAGGCGCGAAGGTGACATCAGCAGGGTTCTGAGGACAACCGCAGCATTTATCACCGCTCTGAACACGGCTTAAGGTCTTGCAAAGCAACTGCGCGCCCAGAACCGCCAGACGGTCCAGCAGTTCTCCGGCGGTTTCATTTTCACCGATAGGTGTCTTTGCCACATCGATCACGTCGCCGGCATCCATTTCACGCACCATATGCTGTGCGGTAACACCGGTTTCCTTTTCGCCGTTGAGAACGGCCCACTGATAGGGAGCGCTGCCACGGTACTGGGGCAGAATGCTGGCATGGATATTGATGCATCCGCATTTGGGAATATCCAACACCTTCTGGGGCAGAATACGGCCATAAGCCACCACCGCCACCACATCGGGCTGCAGGTCCGCCAGTTCCTGCACGGTGGCATCCTCCCGGAAGTTCTCCGGTTGGTAAACAGGCAGATTGTTGGCAAGTGCCACTTCTTTCACGGGAGAATATATCATTTTCATGCCCCGACCCTTGGGCCGGTCCGGCTGAGTATAGACACCGACGACCTCAAAGCCTTCTTCTAGTACCTTTTTCAAACAGGTAGCCGCAATATCCGGTGTGCCCATAAACACAACACGCATGGTTGTTCCTCCAAATCAGTCTTCTTCCGCGCTCAGTTCCTCTTCGGTCAGGAAGCGCTCCATCACCTCGGTATAGATGATGCCATCCAGATGATCCAGCTCGTGGCAGAAGCAGCGGGCGATCAATTCTTCTCCCTCAGCCTCATACCAATCGCCGTAACGGTCCTGTGCCCGGACCTTTGCATAATAGGGTCTTCTTACCAGACCGTATTTGCCGGGAACGCTGAGGCAGCCTTCCACGCCTTCCTGTTCTCCGTCGGTTTCCAGCAATGTGGGATTCACCAGTTCCAGAATTTCCTCACCGGTATCCACGATCACCACACGGCGCAGGATGCCCACCTGAGGTGCTGCCAGACCAACACCGTTGGCTTCTTCCAATGTTTCAGCCATATCATCCAACAGCTTATGCAGCTTTGCGTCAAATGCAGTGACCGGCTTACATACCTTATGCAGCGCAGGTTCTGCATCAGTCAAGATCTTACGAAGTCCCATAATGTATCCTCTCTTTAGTCGTATCCGTTGATATCCGCAAAGGCAGAGATTCCACGGTTTGCCTTATCCATGGCAAACTGCCGCAGCAGATGGGCCAGAAGCAGACGCTTTGGCTTATCCATGGGGCAGCGCAGTGTAACGCGGTAACGGAAATTATAATTGATTTTCGGTACGGGACAAGGCGCAGGGCCAAGCACCGTATATTTTTCAGTATAATAGGCAGGATCCTGCAGACAGGCTTTCAGGCTGTCACGGAACTTTGCGGCGCCGCGCAGAACCGCAGCCTCATCCAATCCTGTAAAGGTGATCTGTGTCAGATCCCCAAAGGGAGGAACGCCTTGCAGCTTCCGCAAGCCGATCTCCAGCTCGTAGAAGCCTTCATAATCCTGCCGGGCAGCCAGGTTGATCACCTTATGCTCCGGCACCATTGTCTGGATCATGGCATGGCCGGCGCTTTCACCACGGCCTGCGCGGCCTACCACCTGTGTCAGCATATTAAAGGTGGTTTCCGCGCTTCGGTAGCTGTCTGTATACAGGCTCAGATCCGCATCCAGCACACCCACCAGAGTCACATTGGGCATATTTAAGCCTTTTGCTACCATCTGCGTGCCAAGAAGCACCGGTGTACCCTCTTTTTTGAAGTGGTCCAAAATATTCTCATGGGTATTCACAGCACTGACAGTATCCGCATCCATGCGGTCCACCTGAATTCCCGGGATCATTTCCGTTAATTCCTGCTGCACTTTCTGCGTACCGGTGCCGATTCGTTTCCAGTTTCCGCCGCAGCTGGGGCAGCAAACACTGACCTTTTGAGAATAGCCGCAATAATGGCACATTAACCGCTCGTTAGCGCTGTGGTAAGTGAGTCTTGTGCTGCATCTGGGACATTCCGGAGCAGTGCGGCAATCCATACACACCAGCGCACGGCTGTTGCCGCGGCGGTTTAAGAATAAAATGGTCTGATGCTTCGCATCCGTTGTCCGACGGATGGCATCCAAAAGCGGGTAACTCAAAGACAGGTCATTGCCCTCTTTCAATTCTTCCCGCATATCAACGATTTCAACCTTAGGCAGCGGCATTCCATTATACCGCTGCGTAAGGGTATAAAGTCTGTGCCGCCCCTCCTTGGCATGGTACATGGTTTCCACAGAAGGTGTAGCGGAACCCAAAAGCACCAAAGCATTTTCCTTCAGGCCACGCCAGAAAGCGATTTCCCGGGCAGAATACCGGGGCACATTCTCCGATTTATAGGAGTGTTCCTGCTCTTCATCCAGGATGATCAGGCCAAGCTCCGCACAAGGCGCAAACACCGCACTGCGTGTTCCTACCACTACACGGGCTTCCCCGCTGCGGATCCGCTTCCATTGATCGTAACGTTCGCCGGCAGGCAGGCTGCTGTGCAGCACCGCCACCGTCTGGCCAAAATGGGCAGCCAGCAAACCCAAAAGCTGCGGAGTCAAAGCAATTTCCGGCACCAGCAGCACTGCGCTTTTCCCTAAATCCAAACAGGATTGAATCAGCTTTAGATAAACGGATGTTTTCCCGGAACCGGTAACACCGTAAAGCAGCGCCGTTCCCGGCTGCTGTGCCGTCAGCTGGCCATTTAGTCCTTCATAGGCTTTTTCCTGCTCTTCATTCAGCACCAGAGGGCCGTCCAGCTTTACTGGCCGGATCTCCCGGCAGCGCAGAACAGGCCGCACGGACAATTCCAGATACCCCAGTTTTTCCAGCCGGTTCACTGTAGCTGTGCTTGCGCCGGTATAATAACACAGTTCCTTAACGGACACACTGCCCACCGCGCACAGGGTCTGCAATACGGATCTTTGCATAGCAGCAGATTTTGGTCTGCTGTCAGCATAAGCCATTGCCTCTTCCGCCGATACGGTCAGGGTGGCAATTTTCTCCGTTTTGTCATTGGCTCGCCGGTGGTAATCTGTTGTTGCCTTGACCCATTTCTTACGGATCAAATAGCTGATCGCCTTTTGAAAAGCTTCCTCGTCCGCAACCGTTTCTTTCAGAAGCTGCTCACCGACTTCGCCGCCCATGGATTCCAAGGTTTCCAGCAGTTTTCGGGCATCCGGCTGACGGATCACAGCTTCCTCCCACGAAAAATCTGCCGACAAAGTATAGGTATCCTTCGCCTGGAACCACAATCCGGCAGGAAGCATCGTGCGAATGGCATCATAAAAAGTGCAAAAATACCGTTCACGCATAAATGCCGCCAACTTCAGCATTTTTTCGTCCAGCAGCGGCTGCTCATCAAGGCAGCGCTCAACAGTCTTCAATTTCTCTTCGTTTCCCGCTTCCACGCTGAGGACAACTCCCTCAGTCGGCTTATTGCCCCGACCGAAAGGGATCATGACCCGCATACCGGGAAGCAGTGTTTGCCCGTAGGCAATACGGTAGGAGTAGGGCTTATCAATAGCAAAGTTAGCCGCGGCAACGGCAATTTTCGCAATCATAACGCCCCTCCTCTCTCATGGGTACCTCTAAAAATTTATTTTCAGGTGGGTGCCGCAAGATTTTGACACAAATAAAAGTTTGGAAAACGCAGGAATACTGGATGTATTTCAAGTTTTTCAAACTGCATAGTTGGGGCAAAAGATTAGGCACTACGCCGAAAATAAGTTTTTAGAGGTGCCTTCATATTTACGGCAATTTAGTTCTTGTATTCTGCTTTTACAGAAGCGGTCAGCTTGCCCTCGGCGACCTCACGGATGGCCAGGGTAACAGGCTTATCAGACAGTTCTTCCTGAAAAGCCTCAGCTTCTTCTGCGATCTGACGGGCACGCTGAGCCACCACATTGACCAGCAGATAACGGCTGTCCACATTCTTCAGCATATCAGCAACAGGGGGGTAAAGCATAGTAATTTCCTCCAATGATTATTCATCCGCCGCATGGGCGATAATGTTCAAAATTTCTTCCGCACAGGCTTCCACCTGATTATTGGTAACCGCATGATCATACCAGCTAACCTGATCCATTTCCCATTTTGCCCGTTCCAGACGAATTTGAATCTGGTCCTCCGGGGTATCTCCACGGCTGCGAAGGCGCCGTTCCAGTTCCTCGGCAGAGGGCGGCAAAATAAAGATCAGTGTCGCGTCGGGCCGCTTGTCCTTTACATTCCGCGCACCTACCGGCTCGATATCCAGAATTACATGGCCCGTCTTCATCTTCTCCTCCAACTGGGCAATGGGGGTGCCATAGTAATTCTTATTATGGTTATCATATTCCAGAAAAGCATCCCGGGCGATCATTTCTTCAAACTGTTCTTTGGTGATAAAGTAATAATGTACGCCATCCTGCTCACCGGGCCTGGGGGGTCTGGTGGTGGCAGAAACAGAGAAAGAAAGGTCTTTCCGGGCGGCCATCACCTTGCTCAGCACGGTGCTTTTTCCAACACCGGACGCACCGGATATCACAAACAGTTTTCCCATATTACAGTTCTCCTTTCTCTTTCTCTTCTCCTGTCCAACGGGCAGAAAGGATATCTGTGGTCATTGCGGACAGGATCACATGATCCGTATCCATCAAAATTACAGCTTTGGTTTTTCGGCCATAGGAAGCATCGATCAGCATTCCCCGGTCCTTTGCTTCCTGCATCACACGCTTGATAGGTGCGGAATCCGGATCCATAATGGCCAGGATCCGTCTGGCAGCCACCATGCTGCCAAATCCAATATTGATCAGTGTCATAACTGCCTCTTACTCAATATTCTGGGTCTGTTCCCGAATTTTTTCCAGTTCAGCCTTGATATCCACAACGATCCGGGCCAGACGCACATCGGTACACTTGGAGCCGATGGTATTGGCCTCCCGGTTCATTTCCTGCAGCAAGAAGTCCAGCTTTCGGCCGATGGCACCGCCGCCGGTGAGCATACTGTTCATCTGCTCCAAATGGCTGCGCAGACGGACAGTTTCCTCATCCACTGCCACCTTATCGGCAAAGATCGCCGCTTCCGTCAGAATTCTGCTTTCGTCGATAGAAGTGCTTTCCAGAACCTCACGCAGCTTGTTTTCCAAACGGGTGCGGTAATCAATCACTGTCTGAGCATTGCCGGCTTCCACCTGGGAAACCAGTTCCAAAATGGTCTGGCCTCTGCTGCGCAGATCGTTGTCCAGCGCCTGACCTTCGGTACTGCGCATGGCATTATAGCCTTCCAGCGCCTTAGCCACTACGCTCAGCAGATCCGCACGCAGCTGATCTTCGTCCACTTCCTGTTTTTCAACAGTAAAGACCTCAGGCAGGCGGGATACGGTAGACACACTGATATCGTCCTTCACGCCGAAATCCGACACCATCTGCCGCATAGCAGCCAGATATCCTTCCAGCACGGCCTTATTCAGTGTAACGGCAATATCTTCCTCCGTTTCAGCGCGCAGGGAAATATACACATCTACCTTGCCTCTGGAAACAGCAGCCTTCACTGTCTGCTTCACTGCCTCTTCCGCGAAGGAGAGCATTCTGGGCATTTTCACGGTGCAATCCAGATAACGGTTATTGACAGAGCGAAGCTCTACTGTAAATTCGCGGCCGTTTACCGATTCTACCGCACGGCCATAGCCGGTCATACTTTTGATCAAGTTGATTATCCCCTTTTTCAGAATCCGTGCAGATCTGCCTGCGCGTATCCCGTAATTGTGTAAACCGTTTGTTTCTTTTTTGCTGTGACACGGTCGTACAAAACCGACACAACAATTCCCAATGCAAATGCGATGCAGCCGCACAGAGGGCCTTTGCCCCATTGCAGACTGCCCAACAGATAACCTGCGAAAAACAGCACCAAAGGCAGCACATACAGCACCGCCGCAGCTGCCAGCACAGGACCGGACCGGGATTCGATCACGACCAGCTCTCCAGGTCTCGCGCCAATGGCGTTGCGGGCCACCAGTGTGACTGTCTCCTGCACAGCGCCGCACCCGGAGCACTTATGGCAATCCCCCGAGCACGCGCTTTGCCGGACACACATAACCTGTGCGGTTCCATCTTCAAACAGCTTTTGTACCCGAACTGTCTGGGTCATTTTCACTTACCCTTTTCATCCAGTTTCTCCAAGGTTGCCGACACCGTGTAATTGCCCATAGCACCCACACCCTTGAAGCCGTTTCCGATTACGATGTTTGCCTTGAATGTGGCATTTCCGATTTCCGCATTGGTGAAGTCAACTGTCGCGGAAATGTCGCGCTCCGTCAGTTTCTTAACCAATTCTTTCGGACCACGCACACTAATGGTCAGTTCTTCGGTAATGAATTCGACCTCCATATCATCCGGTACATTCAGTGCTGCAAAACTGGTAATCTTAATATTCACAGTTTCCAGCTTCGGGAACTTTACCGTCACCTTTGCGCTGGTTTTACCGGAAAGATTATCCAGGCCGTCCGGCAGATTGATCTTAAAGGTCTTCTCAGAGTCCCTGGTCAGTTCGCCCAGATTGATCGTACCCAGATTGATCTCATCAATATCCTCAAGAGCAGTTTCATTGCCCGCTACCTTGATGGTCTTAGGATCAATGCTGATATCACTGGTTGCCTTGGTAGCGCCGCCGCCGTCAATCACCGTTACTACCAGTTCGATCTCTTTCACGCGTTTGATGTAAAGCGTCAGGTTTACCTCAGCTATGTTGGTTTCTACCAGCTTGGCATCCACCGGCTCTCCCGCAGCGTCACACAGTGTGAAGCGGTAAGCCTCCATGAAGGATTCGCTCTTATCCTGCAGATCCACCGATACAACTGCCTGTGTGATCTGGCCAACTGTAGATGCAGGTCCTGTGATTTGAACCGCCGGATGATCCAGTTCCACATTTTCCTTATCCGCAATGTAATCCTTCTTTACACTGCCCTTGTAGGTTACGTTGACGGGGATTTCCTTCGTAATACGGCGCTCCACATCTACTTTCACCATACTGGGATACTGACTCTGCACAGTAAAGGCATTGTCGGGGATGTCACCGGGGTAATAAACATTGTAGCGCAGACTATGAAGGCCGGCTTCACCGATCTTCGAAAGGTCAGCGATGATGGAGATATTGGAACTGTCCAGTTTGTTCAGTTCCCGGCGATTGCCGTAAAGAGTAAGGGTGACCGTGGGTTTTTCTTCCGAAACGATCATCAGCCCCCGCTCTTCCAGCAGCGCCTCGCCCTGATAAGAAACCGGTATGTCAGAGAACGTACCTTCCCGTTCAGAACTGACAAAGGTAATGACATATGCCCATAAGCTAAATGCGACCACCACAGAAAGCAGCATAGGGAGAATCTTATTTTTGAACATTACCGTCATCCCCCTTTCCTTTCTTGTTCAGCTTCTGGCGAAGCATGACCACCAGATTTTCTTCTTTGGTTTCGCTGTCATGGCACAGTTCGTTGCGCAGCAGCCGCTCCAGTGTCTGGGGAGCCAGATACCGCTTCAGCATACCGCCAACCGCCACGGAAATGGCGCCTGTTTCTTCTGAAACAATGATCACCACAGCATCGGACACCTCACTGATGCCGACGCCCGCCCGATGCCGGGTTCCCAGATCAGCGCTGAGCCGGTTGCTGTCCGACAGAGGCAGAACGCAGCCCGCCGCGGCCACACGGCCCTGACGAATGATCATTGCGCCGTCATGCAAAGAAGCCAGAGGGAAGAAAATATTCCGGATCAACTGTTCCGATACCTGACCGTCGATGGTCGTACCGGTCTTCATATAATCCTCCAGGTGGCTGTCGCGCTCAAAAACGATCAGCGCGCCGACTCTGGCTTTGCTCATAGCTTCGCAGGCCATAACCGTCTGATCGATCACGGGATCCATTTCCTGCTGTTCCCGCTGAACACCAAACAGTTTTTTAAATTTCATATTGCTCAAGTGATCCAGCATCCGGCGCAATTCCGGCTGGAACAGGATCACAATTGCGATCAATCCAACTGCCAGCAGCTGATCGATGAGGAAGTTCATCGCATGCAGCTGCAGTGCTTCCGTGACCCAGGAACATACCAGGATCACCACAATCACTCTTGCGATTCTTCCGGTTCCGGTAGTGCGGATCATAGGGATCAGCTTATATACCAGAAACGCCACTAAAACAATATCCAGATAATCAGACCACTGCATTTTTCCCAGTGACTGGAACATTTCTTGCATCTGAGTCATATACGCGTCTACCCCTTTTGTATCATTCCGGCCGCTTTTCCGGATAATCCGCATAAGCGCCCTATTATCCATACCATTATAGCGGATTGACCCTTGGATGGCAATAGGAAATCTGTATTTTTTATGATTTCATTTTCAGTTTTTCCGCTGCACGAAGCAATTTTTCCGTCTGCCAAGGGGCTGCGTCATGGCCAAAACTGACTCTTATGGTACCGGTTTCCAATGTGCCCGCGCTTTCGTGAGCCAAGGGGGCGCAATGAAGTCCCGCCCGGACCGCGATTCCCATTTTTGCCAGACGGGAAGCAGCCTCTTCGCAATCTGTGTCCGGCACAAAAGATACGGTTCCGCCCTGATCTTCTCCCGTAAACACAGTGAAGCCCAATTTCTTCAGGCCGGCCGCACAGCGCTTTGCCTGCCGCGCTTCTTTCTTTCCAATATTCTCCACACCTGTTTGCAAAAGGTATTCCAAACCCGCATGCAGACCACAAATCCCCGGCACATTGGCTGTCCCAGCTTCCCCCCGTTCCGGAAGATCAGCAGGCATATCCTGCTGAATGGACAGATTTCCCGTACCGCCGCAGATCAGCGGCTCAATATTTCTTCCGCACAGCAATATCCCTGTTCCCTGGGGGCCAAGCAGACCTTTGTGACCCGGCATGGCTATAAAATCCGCACCCAGTGCTTCCATGTTAATTTTCTGTGTTCCCGCGGATTGCGCTGCGTCGATGATAAAAGGAACACCGTACTTTCTGCAAAGAGCGGACAACTCTTCTACCGGCAGAATATAGCCAAACACATTGGACACATGGGTAAACACCGCCGCTTCCGCACCGCCGCGAAGCACTTTTTCAAAAGCTTCCACTGTATCCTCGGGATCAAACAGTCTGCGGCCGGCCACTTGGACATTGGCCTTCAGCGCATGCAGCGGCCGCGTCACCGCGTTGTGTTCAAAACCGGAGATCACAACACGACCGCCGGGTCTTACCAGGGTACGAACAGCAATATTCAACCCGTGGGTACAATTGGCAGTAAACACCACCTGCTCCGGACGACATGCAAACAGCTTTCCTGCCGATTCCCGGCAGTGGTATACCCGCCGGGCAGCCTCCATGGCAGCGCCGTAGCCGCCCCGTCCGGGATTTGCACAGTGTTCCATGGCATCCAACACCGCTTTTTTAACCGACACAGGCTTATGAAAAGAAGTGGCGCCGTTATCCAAATAGATCACATCTGTACCTCCTGCACATCCCCGTCTTCCATCTGCAAATAGATCTTGCGCATGGGCACTTGCTTCTGCCGCAGTAATTCCACCGCCTGTGCCGCTTCCTTTAAACTCAAACGCAGACAGTATCCGCACCCCTGGGCCTCCATCCATCTGGGTGTACGCTGCAATTTACAGCCGATCCCCGCCTTTTGTAAAACGGTTTCGCCCCGTTGGGCATAGGTAACCGAACGAAAGGTAACAAAATAGGTCCTCATACAACAAAACCTCCCGGGTCAGCCTATGCCCGGGAGGTCGAAATCGTTCGTATTTTATACTAATTTTTAATAGGATGCTTTAAAGACTCGGCGAGGATCCATTTCGTCAGAAAAGGCTGACGACGCAGATGGGCTGACGCCCATCAAGGAGGAAAACGCATTCTGACGGAATTTAGACCGGCGAGGCTTAAAGATTTCTATTAAAAATTAGTATTATTCTTCCAATAGACATACCGCATGGCAGGACATTCCCTCGCCGCTGCCGGTAAAGCCCAAGTGTTCTTCCGTGGTTGCCTTTACATTGACACGGCTCACATCGATTTGCAAGTCCGCGGCAATGTTTTCCATCATCTGTGGGATATGGGGCTTCAGCTTTGGTGCCTGGGCGATCATGGTCACATCCACATTACTGACCCGGTAACCTGCCGCATCCAGCTTTTCTTTTACACAGCGCAGCAGCACACGGGAATCCGCACCTTTGTAGCGCATATCCGTATCCGGAAAATGATAGCCGATGTCCCGAAGACCGGCCGCACCCAGCAGGGCATCCATCACCGCATGCAGCAGCACATCCGCATCGGAATGCCCCAGAAGGCCTACAGAATGGGAAATCTCCACACCGCCAAGGATCAGCTTTCGTCCCTCCACCAGCTTGTGGACATCATATCCATGGCCAATTCTCATACCGTTTCCTCCAAAAGCAGCTTTGCAATTGCCAGATCCATGGGAGTAGTCACCTTCAAATTCCGCTCGTCGCCTTCCACGATCTTGACGGACATCCCCATCCGCTCCACCGCGGAACAATCATCGGTGATTTCCGCACCGTCGGCCTTTGCCTTCTTCAGTGCGCCACGAAGCAGTGCAATATCAAACACCTGCGGTGTCTGAATCGCACACAATGTTTTTCTGTCAGGGGTTTCTTTGACCACACCGCCGGTAACCACCTTAATCGTATCCTTTACCGGAATACCCGGCGCTGCCGCCCCGTAGGAATTTGCTGCCCGCACGACCCGGTCAATCACCTGCCATGTGATCAGCGGACGGGCGCCGTCATGGATGGCAGCCAGCTTGACTTTATCAGAAAGGGCATTTAGACCCGCGTTTACCGATTCCGGGCGGCTGCTGCCACCGGCAACCACCGCCTTCACCTTATCGATACCGGCGCACAATGACATGATGGGCACAACCAGATCCTGCCGGGTGACCACCACGATCTCTCTGATGGCATCGCAATTCTGAAAGGTTCGGATGGATCGCATAACCATCGGCTCCCCATCCAGCGGCTCCATGATCTTGTCGATACCGCCCATACGGGATGCGGTTCCCGCGGCTACGATCACCGCGCCGCAGTATTTCAGTTTTAAAAGCTTTCGCCCCTGCCGGGTCACATTGGAAATATCCATACTCAAAGCTCCATAATCAATTTCTTAAAGAAGGTACCACGAACCATAAAGTTCTTGAACTGGTCAAAGGCGGGGCTGGCAGGACTCATCAGCACCACATCCCCCTTCTTTGCCGCCGCTGCCGCGGCATGGACAGCGCTTTCAAAGTCCTCGCACATTACGATCTCAGGTGTTTCCCCGCCGCATTTTTCCACGGCTTCCCGAATCTGCCACGCGGTATGGCCGTTCAAGAACAGCTTGCTCACATGGGTGCAGATTTCCGGCCCCAATACATCGTAGGGAACCTTTTTATCATAACCGCCGGCGATCAGAATGACCTTTTGCTTGAAACTGCGCAAACCGGCAATGGTTCTGCTGGGAGAAGAGGCGATGGAGTCATTGTAATACCGCACACCGTTCTTTTCCCGCACCAACTCGATACGATGTTCCACACCGCCAAAGGTTTTCGCCACATGACGGACCACATCATCACTGACTAAGCCATCAACTGCCAAAATCGCCGCCATATAGTTTTCAATATTATGGTCGCCGGGAATCAAAATATCCTTTGTTTCCAGAACGGGTCTATTATCCCGATAGATGATACCGCTTTCTTCCCAAACACCGTTGGTTTTCTGCTTTCTGGAGAACCGCCGGGTAATGCCGACACCGGTAAATCCGTCGGTAATGGCGTTGTCTCCATTCAAAACCAGCACATCCTCCGTTTTCTGAAATCGGAAAATATTGGTCTTGGCAAAAATATATTCGTCCATATCCTTATGCACATCCAGATGGTTGGGGGCCAGATTGGTCACAACAGCCACAGAAGGACTTCTGCGCATATCCATCAACTGGAAAGAGCTGAGCTCCACCACAGCAATGTCCGTTTCTCCAATTTGGCGGCACAGGGGCAGCAGCGGTGTGCCGATATTGCCGCCAAGCCATACGGTCTTACCGGCAGCCTTCAGCATCTCGGCAATCAAAGTGGTGGTAGTGGTCTTACCGTCGGAGCCGGTTACCGCCAGGATACGGCAGGGACAGACCTCAAAAAACACTTCCATTTCACTGGTGACTTCCGCGCCGGCTTCCCGCAAAGCTACCAGATCCGGATTTTCCGGATGCATGCCGGGGGTGCGGAATACCAGATCCGCTTCCACGCCTTTCAGGTAATTCTCGCCCAGACGAAGCTCACAGCCTTGTTTTTCCAGTTCCAGCACTTCCGCGTCCAGCTTTTCCCTGGGTGTCTTATCGCAGCCCACCACGCTGCAGCCGAATTCCAGCAACAGCCTTACCAACGGCCGGTTGCTGACACCCAAACCCAAGACTGCGATTTTCTTATTTTTAATACCGTTAAAGTAGCAATCAAAAGCAGTTTCCATAGTTAATTCACAACCTTATTCTTATAAATGATCGTTTAGCGCACCATCGATGTGTCATCCTGAGCGTAAGCGAAGGATCTCCGGAGCAACGATAGACCGGAGATTCTTCGGCCTAAAGGCCTCAGAATGACAGACATGGAACGACACCGAGCGGGCCGCGTTGGCCCGCGCCGCCGGGGGCGGATGAAGCGGG
>JAZRKL010000052.1:0-2834 GCA_045646265.1 Faecousia sp. | reverse complement strand
GAGATATTGCAATATCTAAAACAAATAGGTGCAGAAACAGATAATTTGACATTCGGTGCAGAGGGATTGCCTTTTACAACCGAATCAGAGGCGGCATACATTAGTCAAATTGAAAACTCTTGTGATGCAATTATGCTCATCGCAAAAGAAAATGGAAAAATCGTTGGCGATGCCAGTTTAAGTCGTTTGCCTCGTCGAATGAAGCACCGAGGAGATTTAGGTGTATCTGTTCTGAAGAAATGTTGGAACAGAGGTATCGGAAGTCAATTATTACTTGAAATAATCAATTTTGCAAAAGAAAATTCATTTGAAGTAATTGACTTGCAAGTTCGTAGTGATAATTTTTCGGCAATACATTTATATGAAAAGTTTGGTTTTAAGAAAATTGGTATGCACCCTGCTTTCTTTAAGATTGGTGATAAAGAAATATCTTTTGATTATATGTGCTTAAAGATACAGTAAATCAAATTCCAATTTGACGAACAGATACAACAACCGACCTGCGGGTTTCGCAGGTCGGTTGTTATTTATTATTCGAACAGTTTGTCGATGCCTGTTACGATTGCGTCGCAGATCTTTTCTAAGGAACCCCGCTTCAGTTTTGCCCAGTTGGTGTAGCTGAAGTTAGATTCATGGGCATCGTAGTCATAGCCGGATGCCTTGGGAAGATAGCCCACATACCGGTTTGCCATGTGGGTAATGTAGGTCAGGGCCGCTTTGGAGCGGAGTTTGATGTCAAATCCTCCGTCGGTGAAGGGCTCACCGGCCATGCCTACGATGGCAATATTACCGATGCGGAAAACTTGAATGGGATAGGGGAACAGGGGTTCGCGCTGCTTGCACAGAATAGCGCTTTGGGTGGAAGCAGCCAGGAACCAATCCTGATCGGCAATCATCTCTGCGTTGCTGAAAGAGGTGCGACCGCCGGGATTCCAGGTAGCGTCACCGGCGATATCCTCCATGGAGTTTAAGCGCAGACCCTTTTCCATCTGCTTTTTTACTTCTGCCAGGCGATCTTCGGGGATCTCCCGGTACTCTACCGGCAGCTCCATGTAGTAATGGTCAACGGTGAGGAGCTGCTCTGCATTTTCAAAGTCCATGGACAGGATGATCCGTTCGGTCAGTTTTGCCAGTTCCTCACCCATGGTCTCCGAGTCCATAATATGGTCGGGGATATAGGGATTCCAGGGATTTACATTGCCGCAGCAGCCATTGAGGACGGCGGGAATCTCCTGCATACCCATCATCTTCTGCACCCGCTCAGACCAGGTGCCGCACCAGTCGGGGGAAACAGCATGATAAAGAGAAGCAGTGCAGTAGTCGTTGACCGGGTGGCAGGTGAAGTGGAGCATGCCGCCTGCAAACTGCATGTTCTCGTCTTTAAAGCAGACAACGCCCACTTCATCGTCCGCGTCGCTTTCCAGGCACCGGATATCGGGGCCTAAAGGCTGCTCCTTTGCCCGGTGGGGCGGGAACATCTCCATGGTGCCATCGCGCATAATGATCCGGCGGCAGAATGCAAGACCGTGTTTCATACCGGATTTTGCATCCATTTTCAGTGGCCGCAGGTTGGCAAACGCATCCCGCGCAGCCTGGATGGACTGATCCACTGCAAATTGGGAATACTTGGGATCATGGCCGGTGAGATAATCGTATTCGTCCCCCAAGGAGGGGAAATCGTCATCGAGCATAATGGGACCCACGGAAGGGGCAGAATGGGACTGGATGGCAAAGACCATAATGGCGCCATAGGGGAGGCCGAATTCTTCCATGAGGGCATGCTTGATCCCGTCAGCGTAGGGCTTTTTGATGCAGATGGTATCAAGACCTATGATGCAAACGGTCTTGCCATCAGCGCCCCGATAGACACTGGCTTTTGCATAGAGTTTGTGACGGACAAAGCGGGCAGGACGGTATTCGCCGTAGGCAGCGCCGCCCAGATGGACGCCTTCCCAGGGGGTAATATCTGCAGTTCCGAAGCCTGCGAAAATGGTGCCGGCGGTAGATTTATGCTTATCCATGGGTCGTTCCTCCTGTGTTTTTCGTTACTTTTATTCTACAACACCGAATTTCATATTACTATAAAAATCTGACCGAAAAATGAGAAAATACATCCGTTAGGAAAAACATGCGCTTTTGCAGCAAAACTTGCGAAAGTAAGAAAAATTTTTGTAAATGGTTGCGAAAAGGTTTACATTTTTTAGGGGGTGTGCTATACTATATGCGCATTATGAGAAATTCTGCAAAGAAAAAGTTAAAAAACGACGGCAGAGCCGTCGAGAATGATTTTGAAAGGGGTATATATTAAATGTCTCACAAGTACGTTTACCTGTTTACCGAAGGCAATGGCTCCATGCGTGAGCTGCTGGGCGGTAAAGGCGCAAACCTGGCAGAGATGACCAATATCGGTCTGCCTGTTCCCCAGGGCTTCACTGTTTCCACCGAAGCCTGCACCAAGTATTACGAAGATGGCCGCATGATCAATGCTGATATCCAGGCACAGATCATGGAGCATGTTGCAAAGCTGGAGCAGATCACCGGCAAGAAGTTCGGTGACAAGGAGAATCCTCTGCTGGTCTCCGTCCGTTCCGGCGCCCGCGCTTCCATGCCCGGTATGATGGACACCATCCTGAACCTGGGTCTGAATGAGGAAGTCGTTGAAGTTCTGGCTACCAAGTCCGGCAACCCCCGTTGGGCTTACGACTGCTATCGCCGTTTTATCCAGATGTATTCCGACGTCGTTATGGAAGTCGGTAAGAAGTACTTCGAGGTCCTCATCGATGAGATGAAGGAGAAGAAGGGTGTTACTCAGGATACCGAGCTGACCGCTGAGG
>JAZRKL010000051.1:0-2485 GCA_045646265.1 Faecousia sp. | reverse complement strand
ACCCCAAGCGGATCATCGTCTGCGAAAAAGACCCGGCACGGATTGCCTTTGTGAAGAAGCATTATCCCGATGTGCTGACCTGCACCCCGGAGGACTGCATGATATTCACCCTTGCCAACTCCGACCATGGCGGTGCCGATGTGGTGCTGGAAGTGGCCGGCGCAAAGGACACCTTCCGCCTGGCCTGGGAGTGCGCCCGCCCCAATGCCATTGTCACCGTGGTTGCCCTCTATGACGAAGCTCAGAGCCTGCCCCTGCCGGAGATGTACGGCAAGAACTTGACCTTCAAAACCGGCGGTGTGGACGGCTGCGACTGTGCCGAAATCCTCAGTCTAATCGAACAGGGTAAAATCGATACTACCCCGCTGATCACCCACCGCTATAAGCTGGAGAATATCGAGGAGGCTTACCATCTCTTTGAGAATAAGCTGGATGGGGTTATTAAGGTGGCAATTACTGCAAAATAACAGTGCGCAAAACCAATAGCACGCTATTGACTTAGCAATAATACCATGATAGAATAACAAAGTTGACTCAGGAGGTGAGCCGGAAATGATGGACAACCGATGTGGTTTCTATATCAAGCACATCAACGATGTGCTGCAAAGAGATTGCAACAACTCTCTGAAAGCTGTTGGCCTGACCATGTCGCAGCTGACCGTACTGCACCAGTTGGAGCGCTCTACCTCTGGTGAAATGACGTTGAAGGAACTGGAAAAGCAGCTTCAGGTGGCCCAGTCCACCGCTGCGGGCATTATTTCCCGGCTGGAACAGAAGGGCTTTGTGGAAGCCGGCGGCAGCGGTACGGACAAGCGCATCAAGATCGTGCGGATCACGAGTGCCGGTGGTGCCTGCCTTGCGGAAGCCCAGGTTCATGCCGAGGATTCCGAAGCGCATCTGCTGTCTGCACTGACAGAGGAAGAACAGAGCCTGTTCAACTGCTTACTGAAAAAGGTCAGCGAAAGTCTGTAAATCAAATGCCCGGAAAACCGGGCATTTCAAAAGCAAATATCAATAGCGTGCTATCAAAGAAAGGAAATCAGTATGGAAGATAAGAATCAGCTGGAGCTGTTCAACTCTGGCAAGGTATCCACAGCGGTACTGAAAAACGCCATCCCCGCCATGGTGGCCATGCTCATGGTGCTGGTCTACAATCTGGCAGACACCTTTTTCATCGGTCAGACCAAGGACGACCTGCAGGTTGCCGCCGTCGCCATGTGTACCCCGGTGTTCCTGATGTTCATGTCCGTGGGTACGATCTTCGGCCTGGGCGGCACTTCCGTCATTGCCCGTGCGCTGGGTGAAGGCCGTGGGGATTATGCAAAGAAGGTCTCCTCCTTCTGTATGTGGAGCTGTACCGTCATCGGCATTGTCATGGCTGCGGCCTTCCTGCTGTGCATGGATGGCCTGCTGACTCTGATGGGTGTCAGCGCCGATGTATGGAATCACGCCAAGACTTATATGACCATCGTGACCTTCAGCGGCCCCTTTGTCATTCTCTCCAACTGTTTCTCCGGCATCCTTCGGGCCGAAGGTCAGCCCACTACTTCCATGAACGGTATGCTGCTGGGTAATCTGACCAACATCATTCTGGACCCCATTATGATCATGTGGCTGGGCTGGGAAATTGCCGGTGCCGCCATTGCCACCGTCATTGGCAATGTGCTGGCAGGTTGCTACTATCTGAACTATTACCGTAAGGGCACCAGCCTGCTGAGCATCCATCCCAAAGATTTTGCTATGGGCGATGGCATTTGTAAGAACGTCCTGGTCATCGGTATTCCTGCATCTCTGGGCAGTATGCTGATGAGCGTTTCCCAGATTCTGCTGAACGGCAAGCTGATGGTCTATGGCGATATGCCCGTGGCCGGTATGGGTGTTGCTTCCAAGGTCACCATGATCACCGGCATGGTCTGCATCGGTCTGGGCCAGGGTGTCCAGCCTCTGCTTGGTTACTGTGTGGGCGCTAAGAACTGGGAACGCTTCCGTAAGGCGCTGAACTTTTCTCTGCTCTTTGCCTTTGCTCTCAGCACGGTCATGACCGGTGTGTGCTATCTGCTCACCGAACAGATCGTCAATCTGGTTCTGACCAATCCCGAAGCCTTTGAATATGGTTGCCAGTTCTCCCGGATTCTGCTGACCACCAGCTTCCTGTTCGGCGTTTACTATGTGCTGACCAATACTCTCCAGGCCATGGGCGCGGCCACGCCTTCCTTCATCATCAACCTCAGCCGCCAGGGTATTCTGTTCATTCCCATGTTGTTCGTACTGGAGAAGATGCTGGGTCTGAATGGCCTGATCTGGGCGCAGCCTGTGGTGGATGTGCTGTCTATGCTGCTGGCTGTCGTTTTGTACATTCCCGTTTATCGCAAGATGATCCGCAGTTCCAACTGAAAATAATGAGGAGGCTCGAAAGAGTCTCCTCATTTTGCTTAGTAGTGATTATAGTGAATCCGCCCCGAATCAAACCGATCCACGGCTTCCA
>JAZRKL010000050.1:0-7741 GCA_045646265.1 Faecousia sp. | reverse complement strand
TAGAACTGCCCCATGGCTCAAGAATCTGCGACCTAAGGGGGATGGATAATTGGTTCAGGCGAAGCATAGGAAGCCGATGGGCTGACGCCCATCAATGACTATAATGATGCCTGAGCCAATCAGATACACCCTTAGGCGGGTTCGGATTATATTGGTCAGGCTAAGTAAAGAGATGAGAAAATGAAGCGTTCCCTACTGAAAACAGTTTTTCTGGATACCGTCCCGGTTTTGACCGGATATCTGTTTCTGGGTGCCGGTTTCGGTATTCTGTTAAGTGAAGCGGGCTACGGCCCCGGCTGGGCTCTGCTGATGAGCGTTTGTGTCTACGCAGGCTCCGGGCAGTATCTGCTGGTAAGCCTGCTGACCTCCGGCGCATCCTTGCTGAGCAATGCCATCGCCACCTTGCTTGTCAACGCCCGCCACCTGTTCTACGGCATTTCGCTGATAGACACCTACAAAAACGCGGGAAAGAAAAAGCCTTATATGATCTTTGGTCTGACCGATGAGACCTACTCTCTGGTAACGCAGGCCAAGCTTCCGGAAGGTGTTGACCGGACGGCCTACTGCTTCTGGGTGACATTGTTTGACCAGTGCTATTGGATCCTGGGCTGCACCCTTGGTAATCTGGCAGGTTATCTGCTGCCTATTGATTTCACCGGTGTTTCCTTTGTGCTGACAGCGCTGTTTGTCACCATGTTCGTGGAGCAGTGGCTTTCTACCAAAGACCATGGGCCTGCCTTGATCGGTGTTCTCTGCACCGCCGCGTGTCTGCTGATCTTTGGCAGTGAGCTGTTTTTGATTCCATCCATGGCCGCCATCGCAGGCATTCTCATCCTGCGTCGCAAGACCGGAAGGAGGGCCGACGATGCATAATACCTATGTGATTACCATGACGGTGGTAGCGGCGCTGGTCACTGCCGGATTGCGGTTCGCGCCCTTTTTGATCTTTGGCAAGGGCCGTCAGACACCCCAGATCATCACCTATCTGGGAAAGATCCTTCCCTTTGCCATCATGGGTATGCTGGTGGTATACTGCATGAAGGATGTGTCTTTTCTCAGCGCTCCCCACGGGATCCCCGAGCTGCTGGGCTGCGCCATCGTTGCGCTGCTGCACATCTGGAAGCGAAACACCCTGCTGAGCATCGGTGTGGGAACGGTCAGCTATATGCTGATGGTGCAATTTCTGTTTTGAGATATCATGTGGATGATTTCTACCAATCTAACCTCTGAAAAAACAGGGATGAGCAATGCTCATCCCTGTTTTCTGTTTTAACCTAAGCTGCGGTCAAATATTTCCGCATCCGCCAGAGGACCTGTCGATATCTTTCTGGGTTCCTCCTGCCAAACGGCATCATTCATCATCAGTGCTTCCATTTCCTCCAGCAGTTGCAGCGAGCCTTCATGGAATCCGGCATCATACTCTGTATTGAGAAAGGTATCCAGAATATCAATTGCCTCCCATTCGCCAATGATCTTACCGCCCAGACACAGAATGTTTGAATTATTGTGTCTGCGGGTCATCCGGGCCAGATAGGTGCTGCTGACCAAAGCCGCACGGATTCCCTTGAACTTATTGGCGGCCATGCTGATGCCGATACCACTTCCGCAAATCAGGATACCGCAGCGGGCTTCGCCACGCTGCACCGCTGATGCCACCTTGGCTGCGAAGAAAGGATACCGCGTTGCTTCAATGTCCGGATCATCTTCTGCTCCGCAGTCTACATAAGGAATTCCCTTTCCCTCAAGGTATTCAATACATTTGCTTTTCAGATAGTAGCCCGCAGTGTCATTGCCCAGATACACTTTCTTCGTTTTGTCCATAATCATGTCCTCCTCATTGAATATTTATTTCATTGGCTTTTACCAATGTGTTTCACCAATTATTTACCGCAATGCATCCGCATCGATATAATATTATCAATCTAACAGAAATACCAGTTCATCCAGAGGCATTCCGTCTTTGGGAATAAATTGACGCCAGTAAGCAACACTCGTCCTGCAATCCTCCAACACATCTGCCATAATGGATGTGGTACCGGAAAACAGCTCCAGCGTCAGATAGATATCCGAAACACGTTCGGGCATCGTTATATCTACCGGTTGATCGTAAGATGCTTTCAACGATCGTAATATCTTTTCGCCGGTGATGATTCCTTTTTTATTCTCCTCAGGTGTAAACGGCAGATGGGCCGATTTCCTGCCATTTGTTTGCTGCAAATGGATGATTGGGCTGTAGCACCCCAGCTGCCGAATGATTTCATAGCAATCGCAATCTTTTTCACTGGTGAACAGTTGCGGATTCCGGTCCATATCCGCTTCAATGGCATCCCATGAAGCAACGCCCTTTTCTTTATACAAGCGAAACGCGTTGTCTGACCCCAGCCAGAGGTTTTCACCACGGAAGAGCATATCCTTCGTTGGCCGAATAAATTTCGGATGGTGATGGCCTACATCCTCTGTAAAATAGAAACTATGCCCGCTCCTGCAAGAGACATCGGCTATTAAACTTTTTGTATCCCGGATTCGCCATGGATACTGATGGGGCGTATACATTTGCTCAATGGCCAACTGACCGCAGCCAACACTGTGGGCATATTGATTGATTTGTGTCAATGCTTCTGTAAGAATATAGATGTATTGTTCGTATGTATCACAATTTTGCAGAACACTATGATTAAACGCGTGGGCAAAAAAACCCATGCCGCATTTTAACTTTCCAGCCATTTCAACCATTGGGAAAAACCAATTTTTGATCATGTGGCTGCGCACAGATTCCTCCGTATGTGTCAGACCAAGTGTGGTGTAGGTGCCATGACCGGAGTATAAATTGCAGACTTTGATATCGTGCTTCTGCTCGGCAGTCCGAACTTGTTCTATCCAAGTATGCAAATACCGTTCGCCCATATACAGCGGATCCAATTCCGTGTCCGCACTTGCCTCAACGTATCGCACACCAAGGGACGAAATCATTTCTGCCCACTGGTCAGGCTTAGTCCATCTTTTATAGAACACACAGTTATCGATCGCCAAATGAATTTTCGGATACATCGTTTCACCCCATTCCACCCATGCAATACCATTGCGCTTCATCTTTCTCGCTTTTGCGTGTTCGTTTACGCAAAAAGATCAAAAAAACCATCCGCTTTTTCGTGCGCATTTGCCTGTTTCTTCGCTTTTTCCTTTGTAAAGACGATTCATGCGTAGTTATTCGCACGATTTTTTTGCGTAAACGTTTACTCATCTATGATTATAACCGCACACAAATAAAAAAGCAAGTCCTTTCTTCTTGTTCATATTCCATTATCCCCGTGAATATTTCTCATTGACTGGCCTTTCCGGGATTGTTATAATATAGGGACTAACGGATTCTGATTTCTTTAGCGGATTTTTTATAAGGATGTGTCTACCTCATGAGCAAGATAACTGCAGGCAATGGTGACGCCGTTACCATGAAAAGCATCGCAGAAGCAGCAGGCGTATCCATTGGAACAGTGGACCGCGCTCTCAACAATCGAGGTCGTATTAATGATCAAACTAAGGAAAAGATCCTTCAGATCGCAAAGGAAATGAATTATCAGCGCAATGACTTTGCGCGGGCATTGCGAATGCGTAACGGTATTCGGATTTTAGCAATCTATCATACGAATCCTGAGGATTATTCCATTCATTTTACCAAAGGTTTTGATATTGCAGTCAGCGAATTAACCAATTATGGTCTGCAGTTTGATGTGGTCAGAACCGGCACGTTGGATCCCAAAGATTTTCTGGCTGCAATTGATCAAATTGATATTGAACAATATGACGGTCTGCTCATCAATGCCAGCGGACCCGAAATTGACCACTTTATCTCTCAGGCAATGGACAAAGGGATCGCCGTCGCCACATTTAACTCCGATTCGCCAACCAGTAAGCGACTGTTCTTCTGTGGGGAAGACCACTATCAGGCGGGACGTATCTGCGGCGAATTGACAGCCAAACTTCTGGGCGGCAAAGGCACTGTCAGTTTTTTCAGTGGTCTGTCCACTGTCTATGCCCTTCGGAAGCGTACGGAGGGATTTCTTGACCTGATTGCGGAGGAATACCCGAACATTCGGATTGTGAATACATTTTTCCATGACGATGCTTCGGAAACCAAGTATTTGCATGCAGAAAACCTGTTGCGAACATCGCCTATGCCGGATGCGATCTTCTGCAACTCCGCAACAGGCGCTCTGCCAATTTGTCAGATTTTGGAGCAAGAGAACTTCGATAAAAGGCCTATCGTCATTGGTTATGACGAGGGAGAAGAATTGGAAGCAATGCTGCAAAAGAAAATTTGCACAGCTTTGGTATTTCAGGAACCAAAGCTTCAAGCTGCGAATGCATTGCGCTTTCTTTTCAAATACCTTTACTGCAATGAGCTTCCCAGCAAAAATGACTGCAAAATCATTCCCTCCATTGTATTTAAGGAAAATATTGAAATCATGAAGTTCTAAGCCAACTCCTGTTTCTGTTTTTGGTTGTCCTGTAAATGATATAATAAGCAAAACAGACGAGGGATGAGCATTGCTCATCCCTTTTTCTTATAGTACATTGGCACTTAACCCTCCAGACACGCACGCAGCTTCTCCAATGCCCGTTTTTCTATCCGGGAAACATAGCTTCTGCTGATGCCGGTGACTTGAGCCACCTCCCGCTGCCGGTGGGTCTTGTTACCAAGCAGGCCGTAGCGCAGGCAGATAACCTGCCGCTCCTGTTCCGTCAAGTCCTCCGCCACCGCCTTCATCACACGGCGCACCTGATCCCGGGCGGTCACCTGCTCCAAAAGGTCTTCGTCCTCACTGACTACATCCATCAGCGACAGCGCCGCCCCATCAGCGCCGGTTTCAATGTAGTCCGAAAGGGACACATCCTGGCTGGTTTTTTTCTGACTTCGAAAATGCATCAATATCTCGTTTTCCACACAGCGGGCAGCATAGGTGGCAAGCCGGGCACCCTTGGAAGCGTCGAAGGTGGTAATGCCCTTGATCAGGCCAATGGTACCAATGGAGATCAGATCCTCCTGATCCGATGTTTGGGCATAGTATTTCTTCATGATATGGGCAACCAGCCGGAGGTTGCGTTCGATAAGGATATTGCGTGCTTCCAGGTCGCCCTGGGCGCAAAGGGAAAGGTAATGCCGTTCTTCTTCCTCGGTCAGCGGTTTGGGGAAGCTGCCGGTCTGCAGCTGCAGCGAATAAAACAGGCTGCTTAATGCCAGCCATAGTGCGGCGGTCATAGCCTCACCTCCATGGTGTAAGCCTATTCCCTACCGCCCGTCCTTTTTCTTAATTTACAAATCGTTTATGCATTTTCTGCGGCTTGTGATATACTGACCTTAGAAATTCCAAGGAGGTATCATTATGGAAAAATTTGTCCCCTACGAAAAGCTCTCTAAAAAAGAGAAGCGAAAGCTCGACCGGGCCGGACGGCAGACCTGGGGTGAGCTGAATCCCGTCACCAGAAAGCCGGCAAACATCAGGGCATACAACAGAAGAAAGGCACAGAGTTGGAAACGAGATTCCAGTTCTGTGCCTTTTCATACTAATTCTTGTTTAAAAACTTTACTGGATTTTCGAGGATAAATTGGCCAGGAAAAGGCCGAAGACGCAGCTGGGCTGACGCCCAGCAAGGAAGAGAACGCATTCCTGACCAATTTAGACCGAAAATACTTAAAGGATTTAATCAAGAATTAGTATTATTTCGTTCATGTCCGGGCTTCCTGCTGCAGCTTGCGATAGACCCTTCGGTAGATGACCGTCGCAAAGATAAATGTAATTCCGTCAGAGAGCAGCTGTGCGGATACAACGCCGTATAGCCCCATAAAGTGATTTAAAATCAGCAGGATCGGGATCGCCAGCAGACCCTGTCTGCACACACCCAGCAGCAGGGATTCCTTGCCCTTGCCCATGGCCTGCAGGCAGTAGATCTTCTGGAAATTGGAGATCATAAAGGGTGTTGCCAGACAGGCGATCCGCAGGAAGTTGGTTCCGTAGGCAATGGTTGCCTCGTCCCGGATAAAGATCCAAACGATCTGCCGGGCGAAGACTTCAAACAGCACAATAAACACGCAGGCGGTTGCCATGCCCGCGATCTGTGCCGCCCTGGTGAAGCTGCGCATCCGGGGATAGTTTTTGGACGCGTAGTTGTAGGCTACCAGCGGCATCATACCCTGGCACAGACCCATGCCGATATTCAGCGGCAGCATATCCGCCTTTATGACAATGCCATAGGCCGCCATTTCAATATCTCCGTAACCCGATGTCAGGTTGTTCTTGATAATGGAAGTGGTATTGGCCAACAAAGCTGTTAGCGCCGAGGGTAAACCGATGGCAAAAATGCCGGAGATCAAAGACCGCTCCAACCGGATGAATTTGGGGGAAACGGAGAGAACGGTTTTGCCCTTGAGCTTGCGGTAGACGAAGAGGAAATAGACCAGCGTGATCACATTGGAAAGCAAGGTAGCCACCGCGGCGCCGGTCACCTCATTGCCTTCCGGCAGGATCACAAACATAAACAGCGGGTCCAGAAGGATATTGGAAATGCCGCCGATGGCCAGACCGGTTCCGGATTCCTTGGAATATCCGGCACTGCGCAGCAGATGGGACATGGTCAGACCCAGCGTCGACGGGATGCCGCCGACCACCACCACCCAGAACAAATAACTGGCAGCATAGTCAATGGTATTATCCGATGCGCCCAAAAGCCGTGCCAGCGGTCTGGTGAACAGGAAACACACCAGCGAATAAACCGCCGCGATGGCCAGCGCGCCGTAAAAGCTGAATACACCAACACGCTTTGCTTCCTCTTCCCGCTTCTGGCCCAAAAGGCGGGAGAGCAGACTTCCGCCGCCCACACCGAACAGGTTGGACAGGGAGTTGAGCATGAAGAACAAAACACCCACAATGCTGGCCGCCGCCACCTTATACGGGTCATTGCTCAGACCGATAAAAAAGGTGTCGGCTATGTTATAGACCATGGTGATCAGCTGGCTGACAATGGTAGGAATTGCCATAGTTAACAGCGCTTTTCCCACAGGCATTGTTTCAAAAAGCGCTGTCTTGTCATTTTTCATGAAGATGTGCCCTCTTTCGGATCCGAATGTCAATAGTATAGCACCACGTCAGGCAAAGTTCAACAACTGACGTATAAAACAACAGGGAGAGACTTAACCTCTCCCTAATGTTAGTTCATAACTCATATCCACAAGGAATTTGATCTTCTCATCCTCCACTGTCCCGTCCAGCGTCACGGACAGCCAATGGGTCTTGTTCATATGCCAGCCGGGGAAGATGCCCGGCTCCATGCGAAACGAGCCGATGAGCCGGGTGTCGCATTTGAGATTTACCACTTGTGTTTTGTCTTCGCCCGTAAGTCCCAGATTCTTTCCGGGGATGTCCATGAGGACGGCGAACCACTTCCTGCTTCCTGCATGCCTGAACACCTGAAAGTTGGGATACCGGAATGTGTTCCTATAATCCGTTTTATCATTTTAACACAGAAACGCCCGTATGACAACACATCAGATTGCCCGTAAAACCGCCCCGGAGGATGATCCGGGGCGGTTCAGACTGTCAAAAACCGGGAAATTTGCGACTATACTGTAGGGGCGATTCATGAATCGCCCGCCCACAATTGCACCGCAATTGTGGGATTTCCGCAGGAAATAAGAGAATGATCGCCGCTGGCGATGTGATTTTATTCGCAAAATCACCGGGCGCAT